>PLBD01000200.1 GCA_003135315.1 Acidobacteriaceae bacterium
AAGCCGTCGCGCAGCATGGTCAGGATGGGCAGCGTCTGAATGACGTCGCCCAGCGCGCTGAATCGCACCAGCAATATCTTGCCCGGCTTGGCCATCGGCGTCGCCGGCATGCGATCCGAGCCGTCGCGATGGAACTCGCGCTCAGGAGCCGGATCGCTTTTCAAGTTGCCAGTCACCATCGAGTNNGCCGCCCAACTTCCCGCAAATGCAGTTAATCGGTCTCTCTAGCATCATACGTCGAGTCGGTCCCAGTTCAAAAAGGATCAGTAGTGCCCTAATGGTGCGTTGCTGTAAAATGTTCGCTAGGAGACTGGCATGGAGGGCGCCCGATTCGTAGCCATATTCGTAGCCGTGTTTGTATCCATTTTCTTTTCGATGTTCGCTGCCTTATTCGCTGCCTTCGATCAATCGGAAAAGCGAAGGAACGAAGCCCGGGATAAGCGTCTCGCTGAGCATAGGATGAATGCAAGACTCCTAAGACTCGACATTTGAAAAAGCCGCCTTTCGGCGGGCCAGTCAGCATTCGCAGCAACGCACAATCAGGACACTGCCAGGATCCGGTTTCAAGCCTGTAACGCCTGATCGCATTAGAGCTGACAACGGTCGCCCGACAGCCCTCCCAACCTCGTTCAAATACTGTCCTATCATGCGATTGCAAGCCCACAGGTCTCTCTTCCGCGAGCGGCAACTGTGCAAGCTAGCCACTCTCTGTGAAACAAAAATGAAACCTTAGTCCTCGCAATTCGGAAACTCTATTGGGATGCTCACATCTGATGCAACAGAGCGTCCACATAGCGGTGGACTTTGCCCCTTTGGCGGAAGAGAATAAACTGATGATGGCAACAAGAGGGGGCGAGATGGGTTTATGTAAGTGGCCCAGGCTTCCGTGGACGGAGTCTGTCTTGTTGCCGAAGAGCGAAAAGGTGTACACCATGCGTACCGCATTCCGTTTGCTCACCGTCGGCGCGTTAGCGCTGATGTTGGTTTCGCTGGGCTTCGCTCAGAGTCAGGCCTCAGCTCCACCCGACCCGAACGCTACGACGTCGAATACGCCCGCGAACGCTGCGTCGAACCCGCCGGCGCAGGACACAAGTGCGCCCGCTCCCCCACCGGACAAGCCGGACAAGAATGCGCCCCCGCCCGGCAGCCTCAACAACATTGATGCCATCGGCAACCGCAACGTAGGTTGCAACAAGGGATTGGGCAACTGGTACTCACTCGACAAGCAAGTCGCCATGGGCCGCCAGTATTCGGAGCAGGTAGAGCACGGCGCCAAGATGGTCAGCGACCCCGTCGTCACGGAATACATAAATCGCCTCGGCCAGAACCTGGTGCGCAACTCCGACGCGAAAGTCCCCTTCACCATCAAGGTGATTGACACCGACGATGTCAACGCTTTCGCTCTTCCCGGCGGCTTCTTCTATGTCAATTCCGGTCTGATTCTGGCCGCCGACAACGAAGCCGAGCTGGCGGGCGTGATGGCGCACGAGATCGGACACGTGGCTGCCTGTCATGTGGCCCGCGAACAGACCCGCGGCAACATCGTCAACCTGGCCAGCATTCCGCTGATCTTCGTGCCCGGCGGCTGGGCGGTTTACGAAGGAACGCAGGCGGCGATGGGCATCGGCGTGCCGCTGGCGTTCATGAAGTTCTCGCGCAACTTCGAGGCCGAAGCCGACTTCCTTGGCATGGAGTACATGTACAAGGCGGGATACGATCCGCAGTCCTTCATCTCGTTCTTCGAGAAGATTGAGGCCCTGGAGAAGAAGAAGCCCGGCACGCTGGCGAAGGCATTCGCTTCGCACCCCATGACGCCCGATCGCGTCGCGGCGGCGCAGCAGGAAATGAAGGCCGTTCTGCCGGCGCGTCCTGAGTACATCGTCGATACTTCGGAGTTCGAGCAGGTCAAGGGTCGCCTGGCGTCGCTGGAGAACCGGCACAAAGTGCAGAACGACAAAGACAATGGGAGCCGCCCCACGTTGCGGCGCGCTACTGCGGACAATCCTTCAACCAACGGCGACGGTAGCGGCTCTTCGGGTACGCAGAACGACGACGATCGTCCTACGCTGAAGCGCAGCGACGGCTCCGGTTCCGGTTCGTCCTTCAACTGAGTGCAATTTGCCTGGCGTAACAAAGGCCTCCGTCCGTCGGAGGCCTTTGATTTGCCGAACCCATAAAATGTTCCACGTGGAACATTCGCAAAATATCACAAGTAACCTGCTAAACGATTGATAACAAAGAATCGCCAACACTTTGGTGCTGAGCTAACGAACGCTCGTTCGGGGCGCCAATTACGGCGTGATCTCCCACACCACGCCGCAGCCGTCAGAGCAATTCTGGCTTGTGCCGCCCAGGTTGGTTGTGCCGTAAATGTTCCCGGCCGAGTCCAACACCGGAGACCCGTAAACGAACAATCCGTCGGTACCGTTGAAGCTATGAAGCTCATGAAACGTCCAGCCGCCGCCGGATCTCTCGAGTTCGAAAACAGACCCACTTCCGAATGGGTCCCCCGATGCTGTTCCATAGAGGTTCCCAACTCGGCCCATAGCGAGAGTCGCATCCGGACCTGAATTGCCGTACAGAGATTCGAGCGTAGTCAACCTCCACCCGCCGCTAGAAGGACTGAGTTCAAACACGGTTCCCCCGGGGTTGTTTGTACCGCCATACACCGTTGTTCCGTAAAGATTCCCAGCAGCATCGAAGATCAGACCGCCGTACGGGTCGGCTCCATCATTTCCACCCGAGAAACTGTAGAGCACAGTTTCTATCCAGCCCGATCCCGAGTGGCTCAGTTCGTAAACTACGCCGCAACCGAGGCCGGAGCATCCCTGCCCGCCTTGAGGGGCCGTGCCATACAGATTTCCAGCTCCATCGAAGATGACTTCGGCCTTGGGATTAATCCCATTGGGTCCGGGGCTGAAGCTATACAGGATAGATTCGCTCCAGCTTCCATTCGAAGGTTGCAGTTCGTAAACCGTCCCGTGTCCAGAGGTTCCGCCAGAATCCGTCGTGCCGTAGAGATTACCGGATTGGTCGAACGTCACCCGTGAGGCGGGATTCGACGCATCGTTGCCAGCCTGGAATCTATAAAGAATGGTTTCAGTCCACGGGCAACTCGTAGTGTGGCAGACGGTCGACGGCGGAGTTAGCTTGAACACGGTCCCGCACCCGTACACGCCAGTACCACTCCGGCACGCTCCTCCCCCTCCGAATAGCGTTGTGCCGTAAAGAGCGCCGTCGGGCCCAAAGATCACCTCAGCATTCGGAGTGGCGCCGTCATTACCGCCCTGAAACGTATATAGCGAGGTAAGTATCCACCCGGAATCCTTATGCACCAACTTGAAAACATTCCCGTAGTCCACCCCGCCGTATTGCGTTGTGCCGTACGTTGTGCCGTAAAAATTCCCGGCTGAATCGGATGTTAGTCCAGCAGCGGGATGTGCGCCGTCCCCTCCGCCCGTGAAGTTGTGAAGAACGGTGAGGGTCTGCGCCTGCGCAGTTACCGTCAGCAGGACCGCCAGCGCAAACAGGACGATCAACGCAACCTTCACAGTTGGCGTTTGCAGGTTGGTTCGAAACATCGGATTACCCCTTAATTCTGCCTAGCGAATTGGCTCCGGCTATCCATGAACCGCAATGGATGAAGCTCGGAAGTGTGTTGGAATTCTGTTCTTCCCGCAAATCGGTGTCAAGAGAACTTATTCCTCTTCCTGTCGGAAAATTGCTGAAACGACTACGATAAATCTTAGGACTCTTCGCAACTAAGCACACCCTTGCGCGAGGCCGTCCAACTTTACGGAACTTTACGTTTCTGTCAGGTGAAGTAACGATAGAAACGAGATCAGGTTCACCCCCCGAGGTGGCGTTGCTGACCGACTTGACCGACGAGCAACTGCTGGCGCAGGCGCTGGCCGGAGATGAAGACGCGTTCACTGTGTTGTATCGCAGACGGCAGGGGCCGATCTATCGCTTCGCCCTGCACATGAGCGGGTCCTCGCATGTCGCCGAAGAGGTGACGCAGGAAGTGTTCCTCTTCCTGGTGCAGCGGGGTCGCGACTTCGATGCGGAGCGAGGCGCGCTGGGTGCGTACCTGTTTGGCGTAGCCAGAAATTACGTCCGGCGCGCCCTGGAGCGGAACTATCCCGAGCAGGTGCTGGGGAGTCCGGTGGAAGACGAGGCGGCGTCGCTGATGGTGGAGTGCGATCCGACCGAAGGGATTGAGCGCCGGCAGACTTCGAATGCGATTTGGAAAGCAGTGCTGTCGTTGCCCGAGCATTATCGCGAGGTGGTTGTGTTGTGCGACTTACATGAGCTGAGTTATGCGGATGCGGCGCAGGCTGTCGGTTGTGCCATCGGCACCATCCGCTCCCGGCTGCATCGCGCGCACGACATGCTCAGCAAGAAGTTGCAGCACTCGGCGGCGGTGGCGCCAGCGATCTCGAAGGTTGCGGCGAGGTGCGCATCATGACATGCCGTGAGTTCAAACACAGTGCGGCTTCTCTCACATTGTGGGAGTTGCTGCGGGCGCAAGACGAGCAAATCCTGACCCACGCGGAGCAGTGCGAGAGCTGCCGTGGATGGCTGCAGAACCAGCGTACGGTGGCTGCGTCGCTCCATACGCTACAGGCACAGACCGCAGCCATGGAGGCCGGCCCCAGGGTGGAGCGGACATTGCTGCGGGCCTTCCGCCAAACCACGGCTGAAAGCGCTCCGCAGCCCATGGTGACGCGCGTCTCCGCTCCCACGGCGTTCCGGCTCAGCCACTTCTTCGAAATTGGCGCCTACGTTGCCGTCGCGGCGGCGATTATCGTGAGCGTGTTTCTGGGAGTCCGGCTTCTACAGCACAGCTCCAGGACGGCGACGGTGCAAAGTGGGATCACACCCGGCAGCCCCCGGCCGCTTACGCAGAAGCCGGTTGTTACGGCCCGTGAGGATTCGTCGAAATTGGCCGCTGCCGTTGCCGGCAAGCACGTTAGCAGCACGGCAACGCGGTCTCAGCGCAGTGATTCGGCCAGAGTAGCAAGTGCCAGGGTGCAGACGGTTGCCGCAGACGAGCCGCAGACCGATGGGGACGCCGATTATGTCGCCTTGATGTTTTGCGATCCGCTGAGTTGCTCCAGCGACTCGCAGGTGGTGCGGATGGAGTTGCCGGCGACCGGCAATACNNGGACCGCCTTCAGGCGGTCCGCGAAGTTGAGCCAATGAGACCGGCTTTAGCCGCTGGGGTCGTCGGCATCGACTGAATCTAGAGGTTTGAGTTTACAAGCTCTTTCGAGCGAGGGTGAAACTATGAAGGCAACGAAATCTGAAGTAATTGGCGCTATTTCGAAGTGGCTGTTTGTCGGGTTGCTGGTGGCTGGCCTGTCGGTCTTGGCCATCGCGCAAAACGATCCTGGGCCGCCCCCACCACCGCCCGGCGGACCGGGCATGATGGGCATGCCGGGCCCCGGCGGCATGGGAGGTCAATTCTTCCATGAGGAAGTTGGCCTGGGCGACAAGGTGGTTACGGGCGCGCCCATGACGGCGACCATCACCGTAACCCATGACCAGGCTCTATCGGATGGCAACACCATCCACACCGACAATCAGAGCACGGAGTATCGCGACTCCCAGGGCCGGATCCGCAAAGAAGTCCCGTTCAAGTTGGTTACACCGGCTACCGGAGCGACGCAGGGAACCATGATCGTGATTATGGATCCGGTTGCCGACAAGCGCTACGTCCTCAATCCGCAGCAAAAGACGGCGCATGAGATGCCGCTGCATCCGCCCAAGGAGCGGGCTGGCGCTCGCGGGGACGGCCCCGAACCGATGTGGAAGGGCGCGGGCAACGACGTGACCAAGGAGTCGCTCGGCAGCAAGACGATCCTGGGGCTGCAGGCCACGGGCACCCGCGTGACCCGCACCATTCCCGCGGGCCAGATCGGCAATGCCAAGCCGATTTCGGTGGTAACCGAGCGTTGGGTGTCCACCGATCTGCAACTTCCGCTGACCATGACTCATAACGATCCCATGATGGGAACCATGACNNGACTCCCCTCTTGGCAACGGAGGCCGGTCATCGGCTTCCGTTTTTTTTTGCGACGGCCAAGCTTGCATCCTCTTCCCACAATGGCACTTGTCCAATTATCGAATCACTAGTCACGTCTCAACGTGATGTATCGCACGGTAGTGCTGCCAGCGTCCGTGAAATCCTAAGTCAGCAAGGGACTGGTCAGCGCCGCGGGAGGCGATCTGGCTTCCCGACCCGATTGAGCCGGGAGCGCTGCTGCAAGTCCCCTGAGTGCTGGTCTCTGTCTGAGAAAGGAGCGCCAGGCACATGG
>PLBD01000095.1 GCA_003135315.1 Acidobacteriaceae bacterium
TCCCAGAACTGCACCTTCTGGCCGGCATTGAAGAATCCTGTGTCCGGCGGTTCCAGCGTCTCCTCGCCGCTGGCAATTCTTCTGATATTGCGTATCCATTTCGTGTCGCCCGCGCACCACAGCATGGGCGCAAGCCAGTTCAGCACTTGCAGGAAGAAGAAGCAAACAAATGCCACGCCGAACCACGGATGCATCCTTCGGCTGAGCGGTCCTCCGCCAAAGATGGGCATGAACCAGCGGAACAGCCATGGTAAATAGATTCCAAAGCCCGTAAACAGCGCGAGAAAGAAAAATAGCGCGACCATCCAATGCAGAAGCCGCGTGTACACCGGATGCCGCAGCAATTCGCCCCGATAGACCTCGGTGCGTCCTAGCGAATCAACAGTCCTCCGCGCCTTCTCGTCGAAGCGTTCAATCGCCGTTCCCATTGGGGGCCTCCTTCTCCAAAGGTTCCGGCTGCGGCCGCCGCGGGCCCACGGCGACGTAATGCAGCAACACTCCCACCGCGCCAAACAGCGCAAACGTGCCGAGAACCGGCTTGAACAGCCACTTCCAAATGGTATAGCTCCAGGGGATCGTTGGATTCTTCGGAAGCCCGCCGTAGCGCTCCGGATCCGTGGCGTCATGCAGAACATAAATCACGTGCGTGCCGCCGATCGATTGCGGATCGTATACTCCCGCGTTCTCCATGCCAAAATTCTCTTTCAGTTGCCGGGCGCGCTCGTTGGCGATGAACTTCATGTCATCTTTGCTGCCGAACTTCAAACATCCCGTCGGGCACGCCTTGATGCAGGCTGGTTCCAACCCTTCGCCCACGCGGTCCGAACACAGCGTGCACTTGTAAACTTTCTTCGTTCCAGGATTGAATCGCGGAATGTTGAAGGGGCAGCCGGAGACGCAGAACTCGCAACCGATGCAGTTCTCCTGATTGAAGTCCACGATGCCGTTGGTGTACTTCACAATCGCGCCATCGGCCGGACACGCCGCCAGGCAGCCCGGATCGGCGCAGTGCATGCACTGATCTTTGCGCATCAACCATTGGATCGTTCCGTCTTCGCGCTGGTGCTCGTTGAACTTGATCAGGTTCCAGTAATTCCACGCCGTCTCGGGCATGGTCTGGTAGGTGTTGTCGAATGTGGTCGTCTGGGTGGGATAGCCGTTCCACTCCATACACGCCACCTCGCAGGCTTTGCAGCCGATGCAGGTGGTGGTATCGATCAGCTTGCAAACCTTGTCCTGGCGCTGTGTCCCTTCGCCGGCCACCGGTCCGGGATGGGCCGAGATTTGCTGGATTCGTAATGTGCCGCGATCGCCCATCTCAACCCTCCTTTAGATTTTTTCCAGCTTCACCAGGAAGCCCTTGAATTCCGGCGTGTAGGCATTCGGGTCGATCACTGTCGGCGTCAGCCGGTTGGCCGGCATCTTCGACGTTCTTCCCTCGTCCTCCGAAATTCCGCGGTAGCCCCAGTGAATCGGAATGCCAATCTGGTACAGCTTCTTACCGTCGACCATCATGGGCTTGATGCGCTTGGTCACCATCGCCTTGGCTATGTAGTCGCTGCGAATGCTGCTGACCTTCACCTTCTCGCCGCCGCGAATTCCCATCTGGTCGGCGAGTTCCGCCGGCACCTCGACGAACGGCTCCGGCACCAGCTGCACGTTCATGGGATTGTTCTTCGTCCAGTAGTGATAGTGCTCGGTCAGGCGATATGTAGTGCAGACGATGTTGTAGCCTTCGTTCGGCTTGGCATACTTGTCCATCGGCGTTTTGAATCTCTTCACCACCGGATTGTTGGACTGATTAGGGTGAAGAGGATTCTCGATCGGACTCTCGACGGGCTCGTAGTGCTCAGGGAACGGGCCGTCCGCCAACGCGCCCAGAGGCACGAAGATGCGTCCGATGCCTTCCGGGTTCATGATGAATGGACCCATGTGTTCTTCCGGCTTCGAATCCGGCTTGAAGTCGGGAACGTCATTGCCGACCCACTTCTGCGCGGTCTCGTTCCACCAGACTTGCTTGCGGGTGGGGTCCCATGGCTTGCCGGCAAGATCGCAGGACGCGCGGTTGTACAGCACGCGGCGGTTTGCCGGCCATGACCAGCCCCAGTTCTGATAAATCCCCAGACCCGAAGGATCGTCCGTGCCGCGCCGCTGCATCAACGGTCCGGCCTCGGTCCACGATCCGCAGTAGAGCCAGTTGCCTGAGGAAGTCGTCCCGTCGTCGCGCAGTGCCGCGAAGCCCGGTAATTGCTGCCCGGTCTTCAGCGACAGATTCGTCTTCTCGTCGCTGATGTCGGCCAGCGCCTTGCCGTTGATCTCCTTCGCGATCTCGCTGAGCGAAGGGCTGGTGGGGATGGTGTAACTCCACGTGGCGTTGAGAATTGGATCGGGGAACTTGCCGCCCTCTTTCTTGTACAGCTCGCGGATCTTCAGATAGATCTGCGCCAGGATGTCCTGATCGAGCTTGCAGTCGCCCGGCGGCGGCAAGGCGGTGCTCTTCCATTGCAGCCAGCGCGCCGAGTTGACCATGGTCCCGTCTTTTTCGGCGAAGCCCGCGCCCGGCAGCCGATAGACCGTGGTATTGATCTGCTTCATCTCTTCCGGCGTCGTGCCCGGCGCTTCCCAGAANNCCGTTCATGCCGAAAGCAAAAAATCCTTTCACTTTGCCTTCGTACATGTCATTCCAGTTCTCTACCCAGGAGTACTTGCGGTCGATCTTCGGCAGATAGTTGAAGGCGAAGTCGTTGTCCTTGGTCGCCGCGTTCCCATACATGGCCTTCAGGAACGACACCGTAAATTTGGGCGTGTTCGACCAGTAATTGAACGACTCCCA
>PLBD01000461.1 GCA_003135315.1 Acidobacteriaceae bacterium
CCTGTCTGCTGCGCTTCCGGCCGATCATGATGACAACCTTTGCGGCACTCTTCGGCGCGGTCCCGCTGGCGGTTGGTTCCGGCACCGGCTCCGAACTGCGGCGTCCGCTGGGTATCACGATCATCGGCGGATTGCTGATCAGCCAATTGCTGACTCTGTTCACCACGCCCGTCGTCTATGTGTGGTTTGACCGGCTGGCACAAGCGTTGCGCCGTGTACGCGCGCCCGAGCCAGCGGAGGCGGTGGGAGATTGAATTTCAAGTGGCTAGAAGAGACCACCCACTGACCACTAGCCACTGAAAACTGGATTATGAACGTTTCCGCCCCAGCCATTGCCCGGCCAGTTGCCACGACGCTGCTGACCCTCGCCTTGCTGCTGGCGGGCGGCTTGGCCTACACGCAGCTTCCGGTCGCGCCGCTGCCGCAGATCGACTTCCCGGTGATCTCCGTCGGCGCGTCCCTGCCCGGCGCCAGTCCAGAGACGATGGCCTCGTCGGTGGCGACGCCCCTGGAACGGCAGTTCGGCCGCATTGCCGGCATCAACCAGATGACCTCGTCGAGCCAGCTTGGCTCTACCGGCGTCACCATGCAGTTCGACCTGAACCGCAACATCGATGCGGCCGCCCGCGATGTGCAGGCCGCCATCAACGCGGCGCGCAATTATCTGCCGCCGGCTTTGCCCAGCAATCCCACCTATCGCAAGATCAATCCCGCTGACGCTCCGGTCATCATCCTGGTGATGACCTCCGACGCGATGACGCAGGACCAGATGTACGACGCTGCCGATTCCATCATGGGGCAGAAGCTGTCGCAGGTTGAGGGCGTGGGCCAGGTCTTCGTTTGGGGATCATCGCAGCCGGCGGTGCGCATCGAGGCCAATCCCCAGATGTTGAACAACATGGGCGTAGGTCTGGAGACGCTGCGCACAAGCGTTGCCGCGCAGAACGCCAATCAGGCCAAGGGCTCACTGCAGGACGGCAGCAAAATGTGGATGGTCCGCAGCAACGACCAGCTCACCAAGGCGAAAGATTACAAAAACCTTGTGATCGCCTATCGCAACGGCGCGCCGGTGCGCCTCAGCGATGTAGCCGACGTGCAGGATTCTTACTCCAACATCTACAACGCGGGCAGCTTTAACGGTAAGCCCAGCGTTCTGATCGTGATCTTCCGCCAGCCGGGCGCGAACGTCATTGCCACGGCCGACCGGGTGATCGCGGCGCTGCCGTTCCTGAAAGCTTCACTACCGCCCAGCATCAACCTCGACATTGGTCTCGACCGCACTACCACCGTGCGCGCTTCGGTCTCAGATGTTGAGCGCACGCTGATCATCTCGGTCATCCTTGTCGTGCTGGTGGTCTTCGTATTTCTGCGCGAGGTGCGCGCCACCTTGATTCCAAGTGTTGCGGTGCCATTGGCCATCGTCGGCACGTTCGGGATCATGTATTTGTTCGGCTATTCGCTCAATAACCTTTCGCTGATGGCGCTGACCATCTCGACGGGCTTCGTGGTGGACGACGCCATTGTGGTGCTGGAGAACGTGATGCGCCACATCGAAGGCGGCATGGAGCCCCACGCGGCGGCGATCCTGGGCGCGCGTGAGATCGGTTTCACCGTGGTCTCGATGAGCACCTCGCTGATGGCCGTCTTCATCCCGATTCTGTTGATGAGCGGACTGGTGGGCCGGCTGTTCCACGAGTTTGCGGTGACGCTGAGCGCGGCCATTGCCGTCTCCATGGTGGTTTCGCTGACCACCACGCCCATGCTGTGCGCGCGCTTCCTGAAGGCGCACGATCCCGGCAGTCACGGAGCGTTGTACCGCATGAGCGAGCGCGGTTTCTTCTGGATGAACCGTGGTTACAAGGTGTCGCTCGGCTGGGTGCTGCGCCACAAGTTGGCGGTCCTGATTTTTGCCATTGTGATGGTTCCGGTCAACGTGGCCCTTTACGTCATCGTTCCCAAAGGCTTCTTCCCGCAGCAGGACACGGGCCGCCTGATGGGCATGATCATGGGCGATCAGGATGTTTCGTTCTACAACATGAAGGCCAAGACCGACGAGTTCATTCGCATCGTGAACAAGGACCCGGCAGTGCAGAACGTCCTCGCCTTTGTCGGTGGCAACGCCGCCCAGAACCAGGGTCGCATGTTCGTGGTGCTGAAGCCGTTGAAGGAGCGCAAGATCAGCGCGGACCAGGTCATTGCCCGCCTGCGCCCCAAGCTCTCGCATGTTCCCGGGGCGACGTTGTACTTCCAGTCGGTGCAGGACTTGCAGATCGGTGGACGCCAGTCGAACGCGCAGTTTCAATACACGCTTTCCGGCGAAAATCTGGATGAACTGTACGAATGGGCGCCGAAGTTGACGGCGCAGCTGCGCAAGATTCCCCAGCTCAAGGACGTGAACAGCGATCAGCAGATCAGCGGCCTGGAAGCGAATGTGGTGATCGATCGCGACACCGCCGCACGGCTGGGCATCACCGCGCAGCAGATCGATGCCGTGCTTTACGACGCCTTTGGACAGGAGCAGATCTCGACCATCTACCAGACGCTGAACCAATATCACGTGGTGATGGAGGTCGATCCCAAGTTCCAGCTCACTCCCGATGCCCTGAAGAGTGTGTACGTGATCACCAGCACCGGAGCACAAGTGCCGCTCTCAGCGTTTGCCCACTTTGCGCCGGCAAACACTTCGCTGTCGGTCAATCACCAGGGACAATTCCCCTGCGTCACCATCTCGTTCAACCTGGCGCCGGGCGGCGACCTGGGGACGGCCACGCGTGCCATCGACCAGGCTGAATTGGCCATGCGAATGCCGCTCTCGATTCACGGCAGCTTCCAGGGAACGGCGGCGGCATTTCAGGATTCGCTGTCGTCGGAGCCCATGCTCATTCTGACTGCACTGCTCGCGGTCTACATTGTTTTGGGTATGCTCTATGAAAGCTACATTCATCCCATCACGATTCTCTCTACTCTGCCATCAGCCGGGACCGGAGCTATTCTGGCGCTGCTGCTGTTCCACATGCAGCTGGATGTCATCGGGCTAATCGGCATCATCCTGCTGATCGGTATCGTGAAGAAGAACGCCATCANNTGATGATCGACTTCGCGCTGGAAGTGGAACGCACCGGCAAGACCGCGGAGGAAGCCATCTACGAAGCCGGGCTGATTCGGTTCCGGCCGATCATGATGACCACCATGGCGGCCATGCTGGGAGCTTTGCCCTTGGCGCTGGGCACCGGCGTCGGTTCGGAAATCCGGCGCCCCTTAGGTGTAGCCATTGTCGGCGGACTGATCGTCAGCCAGATGCTGACCCTCTACACTACGCCCGTGGTGTATCTCTACATGGACCACCTGAAGGATTGGGTGCTGTCGATCCTGCCGGGCCGCAAGAAAGCGGCAAAGCGCGAAGATGTACCTGTGTTCGCGGACTAGCTTCGGCGCTGTTCTGATCTACTTCTGCTGGAACACCGCGAAATGGCCGAACTTGTCCATGTCGACGCGGATGCTGCACTGATCGCGAGCGATGTGTGCGAAGGAGATCCTGAATTCCGGCTCCGGACTCGGCAGCTCACCTGTTTCCATTTGCACCCGCACCATGTCCTGCTGGTCGTCGTACGACCCATTCGTCTGCGTGCTTTTGGAAATAATCAGCGTCCACTGTTTGGCATTCGGAACGATGAACATGGTGTACGCGCCAATGGGAAGAGTTTTGTCACCGATCTGGACAGCAGTATTGGCGAACAGCGTCAAGGGTTTGCCCCCGGGAGCCCAGACCTTGCCGAAGGGAATCTGAAGCGACAGTGGTCTCTTGGGAGTGAAAGGGACGTGCTGGTACTGCAGTACCAGTTGTTTATCTTCGTCAAAGTTGCAGGTCACAGTAGCCGTACGGTCGTCCTGCGCAAACGCGACACAAGCAACGAAGAGGGAAACTAGCACAATGGCGACAGAAGTGACGCGGTGCATAGCCAAGCCTCCGAGGCGACATTCTAGCTCTATTGCCACCCTAAGTCTGTGATATTAGCGTGCAGAACTGGAAAGTCAATGATTCTGCTACTATTTGGGCGGTGTCGGATGAAATACCGCCGGATTGCCCCCCATCTCTTCAGCCTCCCACAAAACCCTCTCCTGGAGGCAGATCGTTAACAGAGTGTTTAGCAATGAAGCTGGGAAAAGACTACCATTTGTAACAGTGGAGGTGGAGTTGATGGACGACCAAACCAATGAATTTGCAGGGCAAGGGGAATATCGCTCGTCGGAGAATAACGTCAGCCTGGGGCTGACCATGCTCTGTGTCGGGCTCGCGCTGGGCGCGCTTACCGCCCTATTGTTGGCCCCCAAGACCGGCAAGCAAATGCGCAAGAGCCTACGCCGCAAGTTCGAGGACGCGCGCGACAGCGTAGAAGAACTCGGCGATCAGGCAAGCGACTGGATGGACAAAGGTTCGGAATGGGCGGAGAAGGCAAAGGAACGCGTGGCTCCGTTCAGCAAGCCCTTCCGGAAATAGGACAGGCGCCGCGAGTACATGGCCGCGCCAGCCTGCGTTCCTGAGGCCGGCTGGGTTGGATATAGCTTCCGCGTTCAATAATCCGCGGCTTCTATGGTAGGCTCTATTGCCGCCCATTGTGAGCTCGCCAATCCAACGCGCGATGTGCCTGGTCCTTAGTAATGTGCAGGCTCAGCCAGCCGCGTCCGGGCCTCACTGGCCGTGGTGGCTGCGGCTGCTGGCCTTGCTGGGAGTGTTTCTGTTCATTCGCGTGGTGGTTAGCTTCGTCCGCGGAACCAGCCGCCCGCGATGAACGGGCTCCGTTGCATCTCCGCACCGCCCGACGCTTCGGCCGCTTTAGTACAGCCGGAAGTTGACTTCGACGTTGATCTGCACGGGGACGGGGCGACCGTCCTTCTTGGCGGGTTCGAAGCGCCACTGCTTGACCGCTTCGACGGCTTTCTCGTCCAGACCCATGCCCAGCGCGCGCTGCACGCGGATTTCCAGCGGCTTGCCTTCGGGACTAACCACTAGCCACAACACCACGGTGCCCTGGTACTTGGCCTTGCGTGCCTCTTCGGAATACTCGGGGTCGGGATCGTACAGGACTTTGGGAGCGCTGACGCCGCCGCCCACGCGATAAGCGCCGCCGCCGTATCCGCCACCATGGCCCGGCCCAACGCCCGGCCCAGTCCCCGATCCCACACCGCCACCGCTGCCGCTGCCAATACCACCGCCCGAGCCGGTGCCATTCGAGGGTGGTCCCATCACTTTGGAAAGTGGATCGCCCAGAGCGCCCACCGTGGGCAGCTTGATCTCGGGCGGAACCACTACCGAGGGATCGACCGCGAGTTTGGGATGGTCGTTGCGGATCACGATTGCGGGGGGTACGATCTGGTCCTTCGAGAGCTTAGGCAACGCGCCTTTGGGGGACTGCAGCTTGTCCCGATCGCCACCGCCGCCGCCGCCGCCAGCCTTCGTCTTGGAGGCGGGCATCGGCAGATAGGGGCTGATATCGGTGACCACGCCGATGGCCGCCTGCTTGATTTCGTCCTGGTGCTCGAACACCCAGTGCCCGGACCAGATGAGAAGACCCACGGCAAGCATATGGAGGACAAAGGAATAGACAAAAGTGTCCTTGCGCTGGGGATAGAGGCCTTCACCCTCGCCAAAAAGCGCGGGAATGACCTGGTCCTCGAGCGCAACCTGAGGAATCACCTCTTTTTCCGGTCTTGCAGGTGCGGGCGTGGCCATCGTCGTTACTAACAGTATAGACCCAGCCGCCAGCCAGAAGTTCCAGAAAAATGCAGGTGCGCATCAGGCTCGTCCCTCTCCGGGCGCAATTCGTCACAGGAAATGGACAAGCTGTGCCCGCGGAGCAACGACATCAGGGCACGATCACGCGCAGGGCGTTGCGCCGCACGCCGAGCTCGACCGGCGTGGTGCAGATCGGTTCGCCGTCGGCGAAGACTTCGGTCACCGGATCGGTGACGATGCGCAGCCGCTCGGCCGGAAAGTACTCGACTTCCTTCATGCCGATGTGACGGCCGCCATAGACGACGCGAAACAGACGCAGCAAGCGCACCTTACTCAATTTGCGAACGAAACAGACATCGAGCAGGCCGTCGTCCATTCGCGCATGGTGCGTCAATCTCATGCCGTGACCGTACTGCGGAGCAATGCCGGCGGCGACCAGAAAGCCGGGTTCGTCGATGCGGGTTTGCCATGAACCTCCGACTTCCACCGAGAGAGTGATGCGCGGCGGGCGAAAGCTGCCCAGGGTTTGCACCAGCGCGATCACATAACCTCCATGCCCCCGGAGCCATCGCGACTGCTTCAACGTCAGGCGGTTAACGGCGGCGTCGAGCCCGGTGCCGGCGATGCAGCCATAGAAGATTGTCCGCGCGATCTCGCGCTCGGCGTCCGTCGCGCGGCGCAATTGCGATTGCATGATGCGCGTGCCCATCTGCGGCAGGTCTTTACGCGGGCCGTCCGGCACAAAGTGCAGCGTTTCCAGAGAGTCGGACTGCCAGGGAACGGCGTCGGCTTTGTCGGGCGGCAGGTCCTGAGAAAGCTGCTGCAGCGGCTGAATCGTTCCCAGGTCGATGCTCCTGGTATTGTGGCTGCCGGCGCAGAAGCGCTGCCATGCTGCCCGCGCCGATGCAACGCTGTCGATGCCGATGCATTGCGCAAAATCGTTGGCGCTGCCCATGGGGACGATGAGGGCCGGGATTTGCTTCAGCGCCAATCCACCAAGATGACGATGGATAGTTCCATCTCCGCCGAAGATCAGCGCCGCGTCGGGCTGGTCCGTGGGATCGAGCTCGTTGCCGGAAAAAAGATTGACGTCCGGCAGCTCGAATTGCCGGACGTCGTGATCTTTGACGTGAAGGCCTAGCAGGGCAACGGCGCGCACGGCGCTACTTTCGCACAAGCCCGGCGAAAAACAAAATGCCACGTTTCGCGCTGGATTATTTTTTCTCCTGCCAGAACTTCATCTCGTCAGCCGACGGCCCGTACATACCGGGAATCTCGATCTCGTTGAGCCGCAGATAGACTCCAAGCTGGGCGCGGTGATGGATCATGTGATTCATTACCATGCCGCGATAGCAGGCAGCGCGCGGCATCGAGAAGATGGTGTCCCCCTTGTTGTTCTTCAGGCTCCAGATCACGCCGAACGCTTCGTCGCTGGCTGCGGCAAGCGCCTCGCGGCCAGCCTTGGAATTCTTGTCGAAGGTATCGAGCACCTCCTGGCGCGTTTTCGGCGTGAAGGGGACGAAGTTCTCCATGTCGAATTCCANNCTGCTCGGGAAGGCGTTCCAGCAGCTTGCGGGTGTTCGCCATCTCCTGATCGTATTCGGGTAGTAGCATGTCGCGAATAGCCATCCAAAGTCTCCAGCCGCAGTAGCGGCAACCGGCCCAGCATAACACGAATAAAAAGCGAAAGTAAACTGCTCATTCTGCCAGTTTCAGAAAGCCGTTGCGCAAAGTTATTGCGACATCGACACTGTTTGCACGAGAGGCTCTTCGGGACGGGGCGGCGCCAGCGCGTGTCCCAAGCGGCGGCCATACTCGATGAGCGGCTCTTCCAGCAAGTGGTAGCTGGCAACGGAGGCCACAGTGGTGAAGGCAATACTACCCGCAACCCTCAACCAAGTCGGGCCGGTCAGCCAGTCGAAGCAGTAGTAAATCGCGATGAGGTGGAAGAGATAAATGCCATAGGAATATTTGGCGATGGCGCTGGCCGCCCGGCGGATCCACTGCACCTGCACTTCGCGGAAGAACGGAATCGCCAGGCCGAGCGCAAGACACTCAGCCCAGCCATAACCATGCGGATCGAACAACTGATAGCCAGCGTAAATGGCTACGATGAACGGCGGCCAGAATAACCACGGCAGCTGAGGCCTCCATTTGCCCAGCAGAACGTAGGCGATGATTCCCGGAACAAAGCAGGGCGCAAAACGCAGGATGTTGTGCGGGCCCTTCATCAGCGGCTGGAAGTAAGCCAGCGGAAGCAGCACAATCCAGACCAGAAGCAGGTTGCGAATTGCGTGTTTTGTTCGCGTCAGCAGAAACAGGAGCGGCAGGACCACATACATCTGCACTTCGATGGGCAAGCTCCAGAGCGGAGCCAGGGCCATGGGGGAGTGCGTCAGGTTCATGGTCAGCGCGAAGTTCGACAGCAGATTGAAAGTTCCGAGAAAGGCATACTCTCTGGCCGGATTCGACGGAATATGCAGGATGGTGACCAGTCCCACCACCAGCACCGACAGGGGATAAATGCGGAAGAAGCGGCGGATATAGAAGTTCACGGCGCCGCTGTTGCGCTCCATCGACATCATCAGCACGAGGCTGGTGTGGACGAAGAAGATGAGCACGCCAAACTGCCCTAATCCGCTGACGCGCCGCTCCGAAAAGTACCCGTACTCCAGCAGGTGGTGACAGAACACCATGAGCACAGCGATGGCGCGCAAGACGTCGAGATTGGCGGAATTCCTGGACACAAGCAGACTTGGGCTTAGTCGGACCCGAAGGTGCCCTTCACTTTACGCCAAAGTCAACCCCACCTCAATTGAAACGGCGTCGTGAAGGGCCAGGCGCTAAAGCGCGTATCGAATTGGGGTTGCAATAGGTACGCCTCAAGGGCTGCTCCACCCGACCCAGGGTAAGCGTATGAATTTCATACTGACCCACTACCTAAAGAGACCCCATCTTCCCAAAATGCGCACTAGCGTTCATAATGGCTGATTGCCTTGCACTCCGAGGTCTGGACGTTGGGTCGGACCAGGTTCCGGGCTGGAAGTCCGGCCTCCGGGTACCTCCCTGCTATCCTGACGGAACAGCAAGTATTGGCATATTCGAATGAACCAAAAGGAAATCAAAGAGCTCATAGAGCTGCTGGTAGAGAAGGACATTACTGAGTTCGAGCTCGAACGCGGCGACATGAAAGTGCATGTCAAGCGAGGAAGCGCGAGCGCTCCGGTTGTCCATGTCGCGCCCGCCGTTGCCGCGGTTCAGCCGCTTCCGGTTGCCGTGGCGCCTCCGGCGCCTGCCGCCAGTTCGGCGCTCCAGGCTGGCGCCCAACCGGCCGCGCCTGCCAAGCCGGTGTCCGGCGGCGCAAGCGAAGCCCCTGCGGATGCCGACTTATACATCGTGAAGTCGCCCATCGTCGGCACATACTATGAAGCGCCCTCGCCCGGTACGCCGCCCTTCGTCAAAGTTGGTGACAAGGTCAAGGAAGGCCAGGTGCTTTGCATCATCGAGGCCATGAAGCTGATGAACGAGATCGAGTCTGAGGTTTCGGGAGTGATCGCCAAGATGCTCGTGGCTAATGGAAGCCCGGTCGAATATGGAATGCCGCTGTTCGGCATTCGCCGGCAGTAGATGCCCTCACTTGTGTGTTCACCCCGGAAGCACGGAACGTACGGAATTTCTTGAGATGGATTGTCTGGCGAGCACTCCATGATGAAACGGATTGCAGGCCGCATATTCTAGGCGATAACCCTTGGAACAAATTCTCTTCCGTGCATTCCGTGCTTCCGTGGTAAATCGAAACCTATGTTCAAGAAAATCCTAATTGCGAACCGCGGCGAGATTGCCCTGCGCGTCATCTGCGCCTGCAAGGAGCTCGGCATCAAGGCGGTCGCCATCTACAGCGAGGCCGATCGCAACTCGCTGCATGTTCGCTTTGCCGATGAAGCCATCTGCATCGGCCCGCCGCGCCTGAACGAGAGCTATCTCAATATTCCCGCCGTGATCAGCGCGGCTGAAATCGCCAACGTGGACGCCATCCATCCTGGCTACGGCCTGCTGAGCGAGAACGCCAACTTCGCCGAAGTCTGCCAGGCTTGCGGCATCAAGTTTATCGGCCCTCCGCCCGAGGTGACGCGGCTGATGGGCGAGAAGGAAAAAGCGCGCGCCACCATGAAGCGGGAAGGCGTGCCCATCCTGCCGGGCTCGGATGGGATTATCGGCTCGGCGGACGAGGCGCTGGAATGGGCGCGCAGCGTAGGGTTCCCGGTGATCGTCAAAGCTTCGGCCGGCGGCGGCGGGCGGGGCATGCGCGTCATCCGCGATGAGAAGGAACTACCGAACCTGTTCCACGCGGCGCAGTCGGAGGCCGCGGCGGCCTTCGGCAACGGCGACCTTTACATGGAGAAGTTCATCGAGCGGCCGCGCCACATCGAGTTTCAGGTGCTGGCTGACGAGTACGGCAACGTGATCAGCCTGGGCGAACGCGAATGCAGCATCCAGCGCCGCCATCAGAAGTTGCTGGAGGAATCGCCGTCAGTGAAGGTGACGCCCGAATTGCGCGAACGCATCGGCGGCGTCCTGGTGAAGACCCTCAGCAACATCGGCTACATGAACGCCGGCACAATTGAGTTCCTCATGGACGAGGACGGCAGCCTGCACTTTATCGAGATGAACACGCGCATCCNNAGTGCCGCATCAACGCGGAGCATCCTGAACGCTTCACGCCTTCTGCGGGGAAGATTACGGTGTTCAACACGCCCGGCGGAACCGGCATTCGCGTAGATACGGCCGCTTATGCCGAGGGCGTTATCCCGCCTTATTACGACTCTCTGATTGCCAAGCTGTGCGCACGCGGGCGGGACCGCGATGAAGCCATCTCGCGCATGTCGCGGG
>PLBD01000292.1 GCA_003135315.1 Acidobacteriaceae bacterium
GAGACGCGAGCGAGCTTACCAGTAATCCCCGTCTTATCAAGGAGCGATGGGAAAAACGGTTTTCAGCGCCTCTCGAAGATTTGTTTACACGGATGCTTGTGGCGCCGACAGCGAAGGAATCCCCGATTTTCGAAAGCATCCAATCGGTAGCAGTCACTGCGTTCGGGAGTCTTCACGACTCGACGTCTCACCGCACGCTCGTGATCGTCTCAGACATGCTACAAAACATGCCCGAGTATTCACAGTATCGTCAGATTGGCACGTTTCAAGACTTCGAGCACTCAGCATACTACCAACGCATAAAACCTGACCTGCGCGGCGTTGATGTCGAACTTTACTACATACGGCGGGATCAGAATGTGCAACTTTCTAAGCATATTCTCTTCTGGCAAGACTACTTCGTGGCCGCAGGAGCAACGCTAACTCATGTGGTCAGGCTGGAAGGATAGCGACAATGAGCGCCACGTCATCTAAGCCGAAGATGGTTTATCGCGATCGGCTCGCCATTTGGGCGGATAAGTATTTGTTCCTGCTGCTTTTTATCGCCGGCAGCATCACGATGGTGGCGCTCAAGCTGGCCCACTTTACGCAACTAGCCGTTACCGCGGTCCCTGTCACGACGATGCTGATGTATGGCGCATTCGTTTTAGCCACGCCGCGGTATCGCATTCGCAGCGATCGTGCCGGCGACAGCCTGTATTATCTGGGCTTCTTGTACACCATGGTAAGCCTGGCATACTCCCTGTACGAGTTCAAACAGTCCGGCACCGACACCGCAGATATCGTAACGAATTTCGGAATTGCCTTGATCACTACCATTCTTGGTCTGGCGCTGCGGGTGGTGTACCACCAGATGCGGGAAGATCCCTTCGATATCGAACAAGAGACCCGCCTTGAACTTTCAGAGGCTGCGCGGGTCTTGCATGGTGTGCTGCTTCAAGCGGAAGGGGACTTCGAGCGTTTGCGCCTCACGGTGAGCCAAGTCGTAAAAGAGGCGGCCGATGACGCTAAGACTCGCATCAATGTCGTTGCAAATGAAATCGAAGAGACGACAAAACTTCAAACTGACTTTCTTACCAGATTTTCAGAGGAGGCAGCGCAAGAACTTCGGCTCCACCACTCCGAGATGCTTACTGCAAGCAAGAGCATGACTGCAGCAGTAAAGCGCATTGCGGAACGGCTCGATAAGATTGAGGTTCCTCCTGCCACGATTAAAGAGCGATTGGCAAGGATCGAGATTCCCACTGACCTCATCAAGGAACGCATCGAGAGTGTTCAGATTCCGAGCGACCTCATAAAGAACCGATTAGAAAGAGTGGAGATTCCCGAGGGTCTTATCAGGCACCGCTTGGAGCAAGTCGACATTCCAGGGAGTCTTATTCGCGAGAAACTAGATCGGGTAGACATACCACACGACATATTCAGCGCCCGATTCGATGCTTTGATGAACCAATTGCAAGCAATCGTAACCGCTCTTGGAGATCAAGCTACCCGCGATACTGAAGCAATCAAACAAGTGGAAGCCGTACTCAGGTCGGCGGTGGATGCAGCGGAGAAGTTGAAAGCGTCAATCACTACGGTGCAAGCGGACCACGAACGTCGGCGTGAACAGCTGAACGCCGGTGTCGAGGCATTCACCAAAGCGGTGACGAACTTAGAGACGACGACAAATGAGCTTGCGAGCGCGAGCGGCGAGTACGTGGATGAACAGAAGAAACTCCTCGCTGAGCTTGCTGCTTCAGCGGCCCTGACGCTCAAAACCGTCGAAGGTCATCGGCAACAGCTGGAAAAGGAGTTGGCGAGCTCTACGGCTGCGGTTGGGCAAGTCCAAGGCTCGCTCGTTTCGCTTACGCGCACGGTTGTGGAGAAGGTAAATGGCCGGGCTTGATGAACGATCATATCGCCGCGGCCTCATTCTCGGCCTCACTATGGCGGAGGTGATGATACTCATTTTATTTTCTCTGCTCCTGATCTGGATGTTTGGTGTTCGTCAGCAGAAGGAAGCAAAAGCACAGAAGACGGAGCTCGAACGGGAAAACAAGGAGCTGAAGTTCAAGGCGGCAGAACTCGCAGAGTTAAAGAAGGTATACGCAGAAAAACTGGGCTCCTCAAATCGGATCGAAGACCTTTTCAGGGAGCTCACGCTCGCGAAGCAGCAGATAAGCGAAATGCAGGAGCAAGCGAAGAGCCTTGATACTGTCCGTCAGACGCTGAATTCTCTCGGCTACCCTCTTCGCGATGAGAGGACGGCCGCCGAGTCGGCGCGCGAGATCAGAAACAAGCTGGCGATCGCATCGGCCGTGGAGAAATACGTGAAAGAGCATCCAAGAAAGAGCGGTGTCAGTGATACCGAGATTGTGGCCACCCTCGGATCCTTATCCGAGATTCAATCTCAGCTTTCCGCTACAGGAAAGGATCCAAAACTTGTCGCGTCCGAGTGCACGAGTGCTCTTGCACAGCGGACAGAATGCGCTACCAACCTCAACAACCTGAAAGGCCGGCTCGCTTATTCGGAGCAAAAACTCGCAAGTTCAAGCCGCGGAACCGAAAAACCCGCTTGTTGGGCGGATCAAACCGGGAAGCCCGAGTATATCTTCGATGTAACGTTAAGAAGTCACAGCCTCGTCATCAAGGATGACGCTCTCCCCAATCGTCGCTCCGAAGAAGCAAAGCTGCCCATTCAGCAGATCAGGTTTGATGAGGATCTCACGCAAGACGAGTTCCGAGCGCAAACTCACGAGTTATTTCAATGGAGCGAGAAGGAACAATGCCGCTTCTTTGTTCGCATTTTGGATGAGACCGCGACGCACGAGAAGGATATTTACAAGCGCCAACTGCGTACCGTGGGTGAGCATTTCTACTATTTCGAGGATCTGTCGCGATCCCAGGAGGCCGTCCGTGCCGCCGCAACTCGATGAGAGCATACGCGAAATGCGCTCCGCTGTCCTGATTCGCCTGGCACAGCGGATTCGGCTCTACGTCGACGTACACGCGGTGGACGAACTGGTCAACACGCTCGATGACGAGGGGGTATGGTCGTCAATCTTGCATTCGAATGCCGGAGTCACCGGATTTTTTCGACGGATACTGATCAAGTTCGTGCATCCCGGCACAAGGACTAACCGCTGAAATTGGAGGTATGAAAGCGGACATGCGGCACGTGGGAGTTGAGGCTTGCGAGCCGTGACTAAGCGGCGCCCACTCCGGGCATGGATAACGTTCGCGCTGCTCGTCGCGATGGCTTTTGTCGTCATTTTCGTTTTCCGGGAACGAACAAAGACTTCCGCAGACTATGTGCCGCCAGCGCAGTCCGCTCTTNNGCCTTAGCAGGGCAGGCGAGCCAGGCCTTTATCCGGATCCGAGCCGGACCCCGAGTGCGCGCAATCCAGCTGTAACTCAGTCAACAATTTCGGAGACAATCTGCGTCCGCGGCTGGACGAAAACCGTCCGGCCGTCGGGCGCCGAAACGCACCGGATCAAAGTGCAGATGCTGCAAGAGCTTCATCCCGACGGTACTCTGAGCGAATACGAACTTGACCATTTTCTGCCGCTTGAGCTCGGCGGCTGCCCGGACTGCTTGGACAACCTCTGGCTTGAACCATATGGTCCAGGTCCAGGGGCCCACGAAAAGGATGAGGTTGAGAATTATCTTCATAAACAGGTGTGTGATGGATCAATGACTCTCGCCGAAGCACAGCGAGCGATTACTAGCGATTGGTACAAGGTGTACTTGGAAATACGCATGCGTGCACCTGCGTCCCACTAGCCAGGAAACCGGGCAGCTCACGTGCCCCGGCTCAGCTTCCCGCGCCCGCGCTCTTTGTCATCGGAAGCTGAGCGACTGTGCGGCACAGATAGCCTGGTGACAGGAGGCCCATGTACTTATTTGACGAGCAATTCTCACAAGTCTTCCGAATTCCGGGTGGATCGTCGACAATGCGGAAGTAATTCGGGAGCCCTTCAACCGTTCGCCCTGCCGGTCCAGAAACAGCTTGGCGGAGATTACTCCCCGCAAGTCGGCTAGCGTTCACGAACCTGTCCGCTCCAAGCGGTACGATCCATTTGGAATGTCACTTGATGAGAACAGGGTCAGCATGAGGGTGCCCGTCACAATCAAGCATGCAAAGCAGGCCGCCGGCTGCTGAACCGCCCTACTCGGAGCCTGCTTTCCGAAACACGAATTTTGTCACGTCGATGCGGTTGCAATTGCATGCATAACCGCCATCACCAGTAGGACAGCCGTGAGGTGGTCACAGCTCTTCATCCATCGCATATGCCTCTCAATCGTTGGTTCCGGCTCGCCGTCCCGCATTTGCTTGTCGAAGAAATATCGGCACAACTGGACTGTACCGATCGCCAGTCCAGCCATGCGGTAAATCCTGTCGGCCCAGAAGTGGCACCCGAGCCCGAAGGCTAGCAGTGCCACTCCCAAGGTCAACAATCGAATTGCAACCCGTGAATCGTCGGGCATCTCTGTCTCATGCCACCGCTGCCGACACCCTCACGTTTTCCAAGTCCGTAACTGGCACTTCGATCGCCGGCGGCTCCAGCAGATGCTGGTGTTTGCACTTTGTACACGTCACCGCTTCCGTCATTTTGTAAACCGCTTGCTGAAACACGTGCGGGACTTTTGCTTCGCTGCCGTTCGACATAAAGAA
>PLBD01000110.1 GCA_003135315.1 Acidobacteriaceae bacterium
TACGCCGCCCCCAGCAGCGCCAAAACGAAGACTGCGCAGAGGGCGCGAAACCAGTTCGTCTGGTAGTACGCTGGAGCGACAGAGAAATCCAGCGTCGCGGCGTTATCGTTCCACACGCCGTCGCTATTGGCTGCGATTACGCGAAACGAATATTTTCCGGGAGGCAAATCCGTGTAGAACGCCTGCCGGCGCGTACCCGCCTCGTGCCAATCACGGTCATAGTTGTCGAGCCGGTAACGAAACTTCACCCTTTGTGGAATCAGAAAGGTCGGCGAGGTGTAATCAATTTGCAAGTCCCTCGGATTTGGCGGGACCTTGAGGTTGGGTGTTGCTTTGAACTCCTTCCGGTCAGCGACGAGCGATTCGATGTATGCCTGTGCCGGGAGCGCTTTTTGCGAGAGCCTGGACGGATCCACCATCTGCACAACAAATCCCGTCGCAAACCACACGCGCCCATCCGAAGAGTACGCCGCAGCATCGAAAGACGGCCCGCCTGCCGGCCGCGCTCCATCCAGGACGTCGTAAACACGGGCCTGGACGATCGTTTCGGGGTTGGCCCGCCAACGCTCGACCTCGGAATCTGGGATCTGCAAGACGCCACAGCCCGTGTACAGCCACCAGCGATTCTCTTTGTCCTCGATGAACGAAATTACCGAGTTGCAGGGCAGGCCGTTCTTCGTCGTCATCCGGTGCACTTTACCCTGTCGCCATTCGACAAGTCCGTTCTCGGAACCGGCAAGAACGGAACCATCTGCCTTGGACATAATCTGGCGATTAAACGGATTGCCTCCGGCGTTTAGCGGAAACTTCGTTTCCAAAACGCCGTTCCGGAGCAGTGTGATATCTCCTTTCTTAGTAGCTATCCAAATTCCTCCGTGTGGGTCCGAAGCGAGGCTGTGTCCAGGGGGGATTTGCGACGCAGGGAACTCTTCACGCACCTGGAAATCGCGGATACGCACAAGTTTTCGCGGATTGCTTAGGCACTCTGCCCAAATGTCGCCATCATTGTCCTCAGTCATTCCAACCACCATTCCAAGCGGCTGGTTATTGGGTTCCGGGAGGCGGCGGAAGCGCCCGCTCTTGAACACATATAGTCCGTCATCCACGCCCACCCACATGTTCCCAGCACGGTCTTCGAGCAAGGAAGAGACTTGATGACCCGGAAGACCACTCCCTGTGCGAATGGACGAGACTGTCCCGTCCTTTATCTGATCAAGTGAGCCAGCGTTTGCAACCCAGATGGTGCCATCTCTGCTGGCCATGACGCCTGTTGCTGCGTCTGCCCCCAAGCCTTCCCGAGCCGAGAAAGTGGTGACGCTCGGATCGCGGAAACTGTCGATTCCATTTGTAGTTCCAGTCCATACGATCCCTTCTCTGTCTTCAAAAAGAGTAAGGACGGTATCGCTGGACAACCCATCCGTCCGCTGATAATGGTCCACAACGTTGCCATGGATACGAAAGATTCCCTTGCCGAGGGTACCTACCCAGAGATTGCCGTCGCGGTCAGAGAGCGTAGCGTTGACGACAACCTTACTCCCATCGAAAGTGGGCGTCACAAATGGCTTGACGTTGCCCCCAATCAAACGTCCAAGCCCTAGTCCTGGCCCTTCTGCAAGCATGCCGACCCACAGAGACCCACCGGGACCATGTGCCAGGCTTGCAATCCCGTTCTGTCCGGCGTTGGATTTTAGGGCCTCGATCCGGTACATCTCCGAGACGCCATCATGCCAGTGGACAAGCGCCGTTTGCCCTCCCAGCCAAAACCCTCCTTTTCCATCAGCCAGTAGAGAATCGGCTGGGGAAATCGGGACTCCATCAGACTTTCCGAAACACTTGACGGCTCGGTCGGTAATACGGCAAAGGGGCGAGTCTGAGCCAGCGCCCCCCCCTCGCACGACCCACAAGGAGCCGTCAGGGTCCTCGCTGACCTGTTGAAACTGCTGAAGTCCATCCAAATTGAAGTGAGAAGTGACGACACCACCCTTCAGGTGAACGATCTCACGCTCGCCTAACGCCCATAGCCCACCAGCATGGTCTCCATAGACGTTCACAATACTGTTGATCGTTTTACCGTCGGAGGACAAAGTCCACGGAAGAAACCGAACACCGTCAAATCTGTACATGCCCTGGGAATCAGATGAAAACCAAAGATAGCCATCCAAGGTCTGCGCAATCGCTTCGATACCAGCCGGCGCAGAGCCGTCTTGTATTCGCCAGGAGGTATGCATGTACTGAGTGAGACGTTTGTTCGGATCGAGGGCGTGAATCGTGCCTGCCAATAACAAGACGCAGGTGAGACCCGAGCCCAGCGTGGCCGCAATCGCGCCGCGGGCCGCATTCAAACGAAGCGGAAACGGTCGGGAAGGAGCTAGGTTTCCCATGTTCGTAGCCGAACAGCGTCGGACAGTATAGTCCCGTTGAGTTGCTACGCTGGTTATCTGCCCGCTAATGTATCATTCTCATTGCCGCTTGTCAGTGATTCCGGTCAGTCCTCGACCGGCGGCAGGTGCTCCAATATCAAATGCCCACGGCTTGTCCGTCCGCACCGGATTCTCGCATCTGCTGTGTGCCGATCCGGAAACGAAATGATGATTCCCGACCGCAGGACTATCTGTGCCTTGCACCTGGTTGCGTCTGGGAACGTGAAAGGCCTGGCATTGTGCGAGTCTGGCTCGCTTCCCACGCCATGTCGAGGTACTTTCTTCCATCAGCTTTCTGCACCAAGTGCCAATGTACCGTTAGACGGGTCACTGCTCCACCTCCTTTGAAAGTCTGCGCGGCTTCCATCCCTCTTGATTGCACGCTGGAGACCAGAGCCGAGTTGACACAAGTCACTCTTCAACAATAACTTCAGCGTCGGCACAGCTTCGGCGTTTTGCCCGGATTCGGGCAGCGGTGAAACGGGAGCGGTAGCGTCAAGCAGGATTGCTGGGCATGTGGCCGCGCACATGTTCGCCAATTAAGAGCTGTTGCCACGACGATTTGGTGACATCAGGGGGCAGGATCTGCTCGCTGCCAATCTCCTGACGGCATGAGAGCCACCGCTTGTATCCGGGCATAGTGCAGGCGAAAGTGGGCCGTAACAGTCGAGTGCTCGAGATCGCGTGACAATCGCTGGCTAAGTGTGGAAGCTATTCATTAGCATGACTCCTGGCCGCTGCGAGAAAGGTATCGTCAAGTAGTCGAGTCGGCGAGCGTATGTTCATTGTTAACGTGACACGCCGAAGCTTCTGCACTTGTTGGCGCCGCATCGGGGGTGAGTTCGATAGCGTCATATGCGACGCAATATGCCCGCTCGACGGCGCTGCGGCCGATCCCGAGCTGCGTGGCCACTTCGTCATACGAGTCCTTTCCAATGCCGCGCAAGACGAGCACGAACCGGCAAAGCACGTCCAGTCGAGTACGAATGTCCTCGGAATTCTTGATCAGCGATACAAAGTGCTCGGGGGAAAGCGGAAGGTGCGTTAGGTGGACTGGTTCCCTGTGTTCGTACTTCGGGGTGAGCTCCGAGATGCGGGCACGCTGCCCTTGGAGCGCCCATCCAACCGTGGCTCGCGCAGCCCAGTGTACGAGCCATTCGTGAAAGTCTGGAGTTTGAGTTTCGGCAATCGTGCAGGCATCGACGATATAAGCGTCTGCGAGCTTTTCGTCGTCGATCAGGAAGATGGCTAACCAGCGCAGAACCTTGTGATAATCGCCAAAGATTTTGCGGATGTCATCTGTAGTTGCACAGCGGTGGCCTCCCCTGATTTCCTCTAATACTGTCGCCAGTTTCATCACTTCTTTGTCCTCAAGCACCCGACCATCAGGAGATGCACCCCGAGCGCCATGTGATCGGCTAGGGCTAAGTTGCCTATTTTGAGCCGGTTTGCAGGCTTTGCACTCCCTCTTGGCGCGTTCAGCGTGCCCGAATACCGGCACTCCCGGCAGATTAGGGATTAAGGTGTCACCGCGGAGCAATCCCAAGAGTCCGGAAAGCGTAGGTAATAACTGACGCTTCGCCCACAACGCACAGAGGGATCTGGCTTTGTGTCAGGAAAACCGATAGCCAAGCGGCAGAAGCGGAATGGAAATCCCAATAATTTACGATAGCGACCCTCACGTCAACCTAACAGCCACAACGGGATGAGACTTAGTGCAGCCATGCCAGCCAGCAAGGCCAGGCTCTGCAACCCAGTTTTTCGATCAGCGAACGCATAGGCATAGCAGCCCTTAGCCACATTGTTGCTGGCGATGGCAATCAAAATCCCTTTGGCCGCCAGAGAACCTGGCGTGAGGGCTCCGGCAGACTGGGTCATGCCCAGGATAAAAGCGTCCACGTCGATAAGGCCCGTAAGGCTCGCAAGACCATAGATTCCTGTGTTGCCAAAATGGACCATTACGAGGCGAGAAATAACCAGAACTGCAAGAAAAAGTACTGCAAATACGAGCGCAGACCGCAATTCCAACGGATTTCTCGGCTGGACCTCGCCGCTTGTTTCTGCGGATTTCTGTCGCCGAAGATGTGACCAGAGCCATCCCGTGACACCAGCTACACACCCGAGGACCAGAAGGGGCACCGCCAGCATATGGAGGAGTGTGCGATTAAAGAGCATCAGCAGAACTGTCATACGGAGGTACATCATTGCCGAGGCGAGGAGAATGCCACCCGAAAACAGGTATGAGGCCCCTTGAAAACAAGCTTTCTTCGCCAATGCAACTGTGGTCGCGGTAGANNGCGAGGAGCACGTAGCTTCCATAGGAGATCCCGCACACGGCCACAACCAATAACCACGTCTTGAACGGGTTAATCCCGAATTGAGTCAATGGCGTGTTGGGCACTGTCGGCAGGATCACGGCCGTAAGCAGCAGAAATTTCGTAAACGTCAGGATCTCGTGCGGGGCAAGCCGTTTTGACAAACCCTCGAGCACTTCCTTGAGTTCCAACAAGAACAAGCTAAGGACGGTAATGGTTGCAGCAATCCAGTAGTAGCCGTTCGAGACCAGCGCACCGAGGACGTAGGTGGTTAAACCCGAGATTTCAGTCGTAACGCCGGGCGAATCAACGAGCGCCTGAGCTCCAGACAGCTTGTGCCGGTATGCCGTCAAGAGAAATGCACCTATCACGGCAAAACCGATGGAGAGCGGCAGGAGTTGGTCTCTTGACAGCAGAGCCACTGCGTATCCCACCAGTCCTATAAGCGGAAATGTCCGCACCCCGCCGAACGAATAGTCGCCGTCTGCCTTATGCTCCTCTCGCTCGAGCCCAATCAGAAAGGACAATACGAGCACGATCAGGATTTTTACTGCCTCGGGCGGCGGCAAGAATTGAGAAAAGTGTTCGGCCATGACTAGGACTTCCCGTTTTGCAGGAACCAGCGGGCTTCTTCAAGCTGTTTGTGTTTCTGCGGATCCACCTTGGGATAGGACAAGTCCAATCCTTCCAAGGCGTCGACAATAGCCGCCGCAACAACGATTCGCGTAAACCACTTGTGATCTGCCGGAACTACGTACCAGGGGGCCCATGGAGTTGCTGTATGCCGGATCATGTCCTCGTAGGCCGCCATGTAGTCGTTCCAGTGTTCACGTTCGTTGATGTCGGCAGCG
>PLBD01000014.1 GCA_003135315.1 Acidobacteriaceae bacterium
GTTTGCTTCTGATTGTTGCAAGTACGAGGCTGGCGGCAACAGATTCTTCTCCTTTCTCATTTTCGATTTCGGCTGCTGGACTTTCGGCGGTGTTTCAGCTGCCCGCAGCTGCTCGTGTACGTATGAACAGCACAGCAACTTTATCAGAGTAAGTCGGATGCCATACTGTTGGACAGCGTTCCAAAGGTTAGCGTAGCGGCTCTGTCGGCAAGAATCGGACCAGCTGCTGGAGGTCGAAGTAGCAAAGAAGGCAAGGCCCCGTCCAACATCGAACGATCACGGCAGTTTGCCCTTAGTTGTGCTAAAGTCCAAGGGTGTTAGCTGCCAACCTGCCAACTCAGCTATGACAATCTCTTGCAGGGAACGCACACTGTGACTAAACATCTGCCGTTGCGATTGGTCGTGCTAATGCCTGTCCGAGACGACTGGCTCTCAGCTTCGGAACTCATTCGATCGATTGATAGAGCTATTTCTTCAGCTGCTTGTATCGTTGAGATTCTCTTAGTCGATGATGGCTCATTACAAACGTACGACAGCGACAATTTCCAAAACGATTTCTCAGTCGTCCGAGAAATACGGATATTGCGTCTACGACGGAACCTTGGCCACCAGCGAGCAATTGCGATCGGCCTTGCACACGTTCAAGAAACAACTACTTGCGACGCTGTTCTTGTGATGGATTCCGACGGAGAGGATACAGCGGAGGGCGTGCTGCGTCTCCTGAATGCCTATACGGACGTTCATGGAACAAAAGCCATTTTTGCGGAACGCAGACGCCGGTCAGAATCTCTTGTGTTTCGCTCTTTCTATCGCCTCTACCGGGTGTTGCACCGAGGCCTCACAGGGGTCAGTGTGCGTGTGGGAAATTTCAGTATTCTGCCATCGAAAGACCTTAATACGCTCGTCGCGATGTCTGAACTGTGGAATCATTATGCTGCTGCCGTTTTTAGATCTAAGCTCCCGCTTGCAATGATTCCGATTCCCCGGGGAACTCGGATTGCTGGAAGCTCGAGGATGAACTTTGTCGATTTAGTTTCCCACGGTCTCAGCGCTATCTCGGTCTTCGGAGACATTGTTGGTGTGCGCCTTCTGATCGGGTCGGTAACGGGTTTCCTCTTAGCCGGCGTAGGGATTGTCCTGGTTGCCATTATCCGAATCTTTACCAACAGGGCCATACCGGGCTGGGCTACGTATGCAACAGGCGCACTTGCCATCATCATGATTCAATTCATCACGATTGCGGCCAGCTTCACATTCTTTGTGCTTTTCAGCCGAACGAACCTCGGTTTCGTGCCGGTCCGGGATTACTTGTTATTCGTGGAAGAGGCCGTGAGTATCTATTGTCATGAGTGAGTTCAAATATGTCGGTTCGGAACTGGAACTGTTCGCGGTTGCGCACAACTGGAAGGCTTATTGGTCAAGCCGAATACGGCCCTTCATTGCGGGCGATGTCCTCGAGGTGGGCGCTGGAGTCGGCGCTAATACGCCGTACCTCAATCGGAACGGGAGTCGACGTTGGGTCTGCCTCGAGCCCGACCCGGTTCTCGCTGCTCAGTTGACATTGAACCTCCATCAAACAAATGGCCGCCGCGAATACGAAGTTGTATGCGGCACAACTAAAAGTTTCGGGGCAAACCAGTTCGACACGATCATTTACATCGATGTTCTTGAACACATAGAGAACGACCGCAAAGAGTTGGAAACCGCGGCGACGCTTCTTAGAAAGGGCGGTCGACTGATCATCCTATCGCCCGCCCATCAACTCCTGTTCACCCCGTTCGATGCCGCGATTGGACATTTCCGACGCTACAACCGCCCAATGCTCCGAAGCATCTCTCCAGCCAGCCTCCGCATTGAGAGAATGTGGTACTTGGATTCTGTTGGTGTTGTACTCTCCATAGCCAACCGCGTCTGCCTGCAGCAGTCCATCCCGACCAAAGCGCAACTTTGTTTTTGGGATCAATGCGTAATTCCAATCTCGCGAGTTCTCGACAGATGCATTCTCGGCTCAGTCGGCAGGTCGGTTGTGGGAATATGGCGACGGGGAAGTGGTGAGGAGTAGTGGTAGCGAGAATTCATGTGCAAGTGAGGAGATAGCGACGATTCTCGCAGTCCACCTCAGTTCGACTGGACTTTCGACGACATTGCAGACGCCGCGGTTGGTGGGGCGCGTTCGAACAAGACCGCAACTCTGTCAGAGTAAATCAAGCGCCACCCCGACGAGTGCTCGAGAAGATATGCCAGAGGCCATGTGGGCTCGATGAGGATATAGTCGATCCGGTATTTGTCCAGGACTTTGAAGGGTTCCCTGATCGTCAGAGCGCTGATAGAGTCGATGAAGACGCCATTTTCCACAAATATGGCGCGTCCGTCCACAAAGGACTTCACTTCGGGAGCATTCCATTCTATAAATCCCCCGAACTCGTCGGGGCTAAAGATTCTTCCGCTGATTTGGTGTCGATGCATATAGTCCAGTGCAGCAGCAGGGTATTCGCTATCTACTCTTTGCCAGAGCTGTGTCGCAGACGGAAAGAAAAAGATGAGCGAGGCCACGACGACGGCCATAATCCCGGCGTTTAGCCACGGCTTATCCATTTCCCGCTGGTAAGGCGGGAACAGGCGCAAGCGTGGTGCCAGAATTGGCACAATGACGATGGCGGCGAAATCTAGAAAGCGCACATGCGACAAAGCAGACCAGAGAG
>PLBD01000221.1 GCA_003135315.1 Acidobacteriaceae bacterium
AGGCAATAGGGCACGGGAAAGAAAGCCAGCGCGCGCAGGAAGATTGCCGGCGCTCCCAGGCGGGGACACAGCGTGGTGGCCAGGAGTTTCGACGCGATCGCCAGCAAAAGTAAACTGGCGAGACGCCACGCCCAAAACGCAGTGTGGAAGCTCAATCGCGCCAGCGGCAGCCAAAGCAGCAGTTCGCAGGGAGGATGATTAAACGGAATGTCGTCCCGGCCTATCAGTTGCTGCTCGGCCGCCCTTTGCAGATTGAGATCGTAGACGCGGCTGGGGGCCTGCAGGTAGATCCGTGCCCCGGTATAGAAAGCGCAAAAGTCGCCGGGAAATCCGGGATGGCTTCCCAGATAGCTCAGCAGCAGAATGCAGTTGAATGCGGCCAGCGCAAGCCAGGCCGCGGTTGACGCTGCGGATTCAGGCTTTTCATGCATCGCTCATCCCGCCAGGCGCGCAATCGGCGCCTGCTTCGAAACCGCACAGACGCCAAGACAGGTCACTACCGCGAACGGATAGGAATAGGCGGCCGCCAAGGGCGCCTGCCAGAGCCTCAGTCCGGAGCCGGGAGCGAGCGCATTGGACAACGAGAGTCCGGCTGCGGATGCCCATCCCGCGCCCAGCACAATCCAGGTGCAGAAATAGAGCAACGTGTGCCATTGTCCGCGGGCTTTGATGTTGCCGGCGTTGGCGGTCATCCACAGGGCGGCCGGAAAAAGCAGCACAGTGTTGTAGATCTGGAAAGGGAAGAGCAATTGAAACACGGCCACGGAGAAGCTGAGGGCGAACAGCAGGTCGGAGTCCCGGAACTTAAAGCTGACCCAGACGACTGCGCCCATCAGGATTACGGCGGCGGGCAGAACGAAGTGGAAGGGAAGCAGATCTGCCAGCAGAGGTTTGCCGCCGGCATAATGCGTATATGCCGCGACCGTTGTCATCCACTCGCCGAACCAGCCGGGCACGGCAAGGTCAGCGGCGATCAGCAGAGCGGAGAGCGCAGCGCCCAGCGACAGCACGAAGACCTTCCTGGTTCGCCACGCCGCAACCGACCAGATGGACAAAGGAAGCAGGACCGCGATCGCAAGTTGCGGCTTCGAGGCGCACAGGGCCGCCAGGATGCCCGCCGCCGCCAACCGGCCCGAGCGCACGCAGCAGTAGGACGCGGCGAGTAACGCGGCAATGATCAATGTCGGCTGCCGCAGCTGCAACGCCAAGGCGACGGGATACGTGGCCAGCGCAAAGACGGTGAAAGTGAGTTTGTCGAGCTTGCCGCACTGCTCTCCCTGCAACCATAGAGGGACGGAGATGGCCGTCAGCAGGGCGGAGACGAGAAGCGCGGTGGACTGTGCCGCCGCAAAGGGCAGAAGAGCTATCGGGAAGAAGAGAACTGCAAAGAACGCGGGATAGGCGAAGCGGTGCTGGTTCAGCGGAGCGGCGGACGCCGTCGGCGTTGGTCCGAAGACGACAAGCTCGATCTGCCGCGTGGCCTCAGGCCGGTACGGGTCGCGATGGTGCAGAATCTCGCGACAGCCGAACCACTCCGGAAACAGGCCCTGCTGAACGCTGGGCGCGCTGAGGCCCAGGCCTGCCGGAGCGATGACCACGGCAAAGTACCACGATGACAACAGACAGAGAAGTGCTGTGACAAATAACACTTGCGGCCGGCGGCGGGAGATCTGGACCGCTAAGCCTCCAACACGACCATGCTCGCGGTGTACCTGTAGGGGCATCCAAGACGACATCCTGCGAGACACTCCATCAGTCATTGCATCGGCCCCAGCCCGCACCGCTTGAGCAGTCCGAAAACGCAATCCCCTCCGTTGCCGCACCGTTTGGAACGGCTGCGACTGGACCCATCATCCGGTCGTGGCTTTCATATCCCAGCAACCTCAGGCAGCCGTCCGCGGGCGCATTTTTCACCACTAAGATGCTGGCTGCAATGAAGTTGGCCGCGCAGATCAGGAGCAGCACAATGCCGATGCCATCCGGCGATTTACCCGATAGGGTGGGGAAATGTTCAGCTACAAAGTTGCAAAGTTTTGCATCTCGCTACCCGAAGTGACACAGTTTTAAGGCATTTTCGCGGAAATCGGATTGCATCTAAATACTTAGAAGGTCTGTGCCAACTTCGTCTGGCTGGCAGGAGATTGAGGTCGGATGGAGGACAAGGAGCGGGTTTTGGAGGTAAGGGATTATGCGTAAGCTGCTTATTCTGGCCGTGGTGATCTGTGGCACCGCGTATGCGTTCGCGGGCCCTACCGAGTTTACATTTATTGGATGGGACGGAGGGGACTGGCAGAACGGTTATCCGTATTACATCCAGGAAAACGGCGGTAGCCCCACAATCCTTGACGCGATGTGCGATGACTACGTCCACGGCGGAGAGCCCGGACAGCAGTGGTCGGCGAACATCACCGATCTGGGCAGCGAAAACTTGACGCTTACCCGCTTCAACAATATCGGCGGATCCAATGCCCTGTATCCCCTGATGCTCTACAACGAGGCAGGCTGGCTTCTGCTGCAGACCGAGGACTACCCGAACTCCAACTGGATGGAGATGAACTACGCGGTGTGGAACATTTTCGATCCCGCTGCGCCCTGCAACTCCACCTGCCAAGGGTGGTTGCAGGCGGCCCAGAATGAGGCGAAGATCGGCTTTCCGGGAGTGAACTTCGATGACGTTTACATTGTTACCCCGGTCAACCAGCACGATAAGGATCCCAACTCCATGCAGGAGTTCATGTATATAGGGGAGGGTGGCGGTGCAGGCAATAGCCCGAGCCAGACAACACCGGAGCCGGGTACGCTAGTGCTGATGGGTACAGGCGTGCTTGCCCTCGCCGGCCGCAAATTCATGCACTAAAGGCCGTTCCTCGAACGCCAACAATTTTCTGCGGCACAAAAACGCTTCCGGTAGCAAGTCTTTCTTGCCGCCGGAAGCGTTTCCAGTCATAATTGCTCGTGCACGCTTACGCGCTCCACCCTGATCGCGCCAAAACGCCGGCGTACAGGGTTCCCTCAAAAACAGAGGGACAGGCGGCGCACAATTCTCGGCAGTCCCAATCCCCCATACAGAGGAATCGATGTCGGCAAAGTACATCTTTGTGACCGGCGGTGTCGTGTCTTCGCTTGGCAAAGGCCTGGCGGCGGCGTCCATTGGCTGCCTGATGGAGAGCCGCGGGCTTCGCGTTACGCTGCAGAAGTTCGATCCGTATCTCAATGTCGATCCCGGCACCATGTCGCCGTTTCAGCACGGCGAAGTCTTCGTCACCGACGATGGGGCCGAGACCGACCTCGATCTGGGACATTACGAGCGCTTCACCCACGCCAAGCTGAGCCGCGACAATAACTGGACCACGGGGCGCATCTACGAAACCATCATCGCCAAGGAGCGGCGCGGCGACTACCTGGGAAAGACCGTCCAGGTGATCCCGCACGTCACCAACGAGATCAAGAGCGCGATGAAGAAGGTGGCGCAGGATGTCGATCTCGCCATCATCGAGATCGGCGGTACCGTCGGAGACATCGAGTCGCTGCCATTCATCGAGGCCATTCGCCAGATGCGCCAGGAGCTGGGCCGCGAGAACACGTTGTTCGTTCACGTGACGCTCGTGCCTTATATCGCCGCGGCGGGCGAGCTTAAGACCAAGCCCACGCAGCATTCGGTCAAGGAACTGCTCAGCATCGGAATTCAGCCAGACATTCTGCTGTGCCGCACCGACCGCTTTCTCTCCAAGGACATCAAGGGGAAGATTGCGCTGTTCTGCAACGTCGAAAACGAAGCCGTCATCACCGCGAAAGATGTCGCATCGATCTACGAAGTGCCGCTGGTCTTCGCTCAGGAGGGGGTCGACAAGCTGGCTCTGCGCTATCTGCGCATCGACGCGAAAGAGCCGGAGCTGAGCCGATGGGAAGACATTGTCCATCGCGTTTACAACCCCAAAGACGAGGTCACGATCGGCATCGTCGGCAAGTATGTTGAGTACGAGGATTCCTACAAGTCATTGAAAGAGGCGCTGGTGCATGGCGCGCTCGCCTACAATCTGAAGCTCAATGTGAATTGGATTGAGGCCGAGGGGCTGGAACAAAAAGAGCAGAGCGTGTGGGCCCAACTCGAACACGTCGATGGAATCCTGGTTCCCGGCGGCTTCGGCAAGCGCGGCATCGAAGGCATGTTGAAGGGCATTCAGTACGCGCGCGAGAACAAAGTCCCCTTCTTCGGCATCTGCCTGGGAATGCAGACGGCGTGCATCGAGTTCGCGCGCAATGTCTGCGGGCTGGAGCAGGCCAACTCCAGCGAGTTCGATCCGGCGACGCCGCATCGCGTGATCNNNATCGCTACGAGTTCAATCGCGAATACGAAAGCACGCTAACGGCCGGCGGACTGCGTATTAGTGGGGCGACTCCCGACGGGACGTATGTCGAGATTGTAGAAATTCCGGACCACCCATTCTTCCTGGGATGCCAGTTCCATCCGGAGTTCA
>PLBD01000337.1 GCA_003135315.1 Acidobacteriaceae bacterium
CTACTGACAACCGACTACTGCATAATTGCAGCATGCCCGCCGCCAAAGACCTGCAGCGCCACATCGACGCCCTGCGCGACAAGATTCGCTACCACGAGCACCGCTATTACGTGCTCGACTCGCCCGAGATCAGCGATGCCGAATTCGATCGCCTGATGGACGAGCTCATCGAGCTGGAATCCAAGCACCCCGAGCTGATTACGCCCGACTCTCCGACGCAGCGCGTCGGCGGACAGGTGAGCGGCCAGTTCGCCAGCATACGCCATTCGACTCCCATGCTCTCGCTCGCCAAAACCACCAGCGAGGCCGAACTGCGCGACTGGGAGCGCCGCATCCACGACCTCACCGGAGTCACCAAGGTCGATTACGTGTGCGAGTTGAAGCTCGACGGCATGTCGATGGCGTTGCGTTACGAGGGCGGCAAGCTGGCGCTGGGCATCACCCGCGGCAACGGCACGGAAGGCGAGGACGTTACCGCCAACGTCCGCACCATCCGCAGCATTCCCCTCAACATCTCGCCCAGGCATCTGAAGGAAGCAGGCCTGCCGCCCGCGTTCGAAGTGCGCGGCGAGCTGCTGATACCCACCGCGTCGTTCACCCGCATGAACGACGAGCAGGAACAGAAGGGCCTTCCCAAATTCGCCAATCCGCGGAACGCCACCGGCGGTACCGTCCGGCAACTTGATCCGCGGATCACGGCCTCGCGCCGGCTGGATTTCTTCGCCTACGGCCTGCTCGTCGACGGCCACACCATCTTTGACCGCCATTCCGCAGCGCTGAAAGCGCTCGAAACCGCCGGCTTCAAGGTGAATCCGAATCATCGCCTGGTGCATAGCATTGATGAGGTGTGGAAGTTCATCTCCGAATGGGAAGCCGAGCGCGACTCGCTGCCTTACGAAACTGACGGCATCGTGGTGAAGGTCGATCGCATCGCGCTGCAGCAGGAGCTGGGCTTCACCGGCAAAGCGCCGCGCTGGGCCATCGCCTTCAAATACGCCGCCCACTCCGGCGAGACGCAGATCGAAGACATCGTTCCTCAAGTGGGTCGCACAGGAAAGCTGACGCCGGTGGCATGGTTGAAGCCGGTGCCGATCGGCGGGACGACGGTGAGCCGCGCCACGCTGCACAACATGGACGAGATCGATCGGCTGGGCGTGCGCATCGGCGACTGGGTGCTGGTGGAGCGCGGCGGCGATGTCATTCCCAAAGTTGTCGAGGTGCTAAAGGACCGCCGACCGCGCGACACCCGGGAGTTTCACATGCCTGAGCGTTGCCCGGTGTGCGGCGGACACGTTGTTCGCGCCGAGGGCGAGGCCGATCATCGCTGCATCAACGCCAATTGCCCGGCGAAGCTGCGCGAAACGATTCGACACTTCGCCTCGCGCGGCGTGCTCAACATTGAGGGCTTGGGCGACGCGCTGGTGAATCAGCTGGTCGAGGCCGGGATGGTGAAGAACATTGCCGACCTCTACGAGTTGACCGAAGACAATCTGATGAAGCTGGAGCGCATGGGCAAGAAGTCGGCGCAGAACATTCTGGACGAGATTGAGAAATCGAAAAAAGCGCCGCTGGAGCGAGTGATTTATGGGCTGGGCATTCGCTTTGTCGGCGAGCGCACGGCGCAATTTCTTGCCGAGCATTTCGGCTCGCTCGATGCGCTGATGAAAGCCAGCGAAGAAGAGCTGCAGCAGGTGAACGAGATCGGGCCGCGCGTGTCGGCTGCGATCCGCGAGTTCTTTGACGAGCCGAAGAATGTGGCGCTGGTCGAGCGGCTGAAGAAAGCCGGACTGCGATTCAGCGGCGAGAAGAAGAAGCGCGGGACGACGCTCGCGGGCAAGACGTTTGTTCTGACCGGAACACTGGCGCATTACTCACGTGACGAGGCGAAGAAGCTGATCGAAGACGCCGGCGGGAAGGTCGCGGGATCGGTCAGCAAGAAGACCGATTACGTCGTTGCCGGCGAGGAAGCGGGATCGAAGCTGGACAAGGCGCGCGAGCTGGGGGTTGCGGTGATTGGGGAAAAAGAGATGGAGGAGTTGGTGAAGAGCTAGGGCCGCTCGGACCAAGTCGGGGACTGAGTCAGGTTTGAAGGGGACGGCCTTTAGGCCGTCCGTAAATGCCGCAATATCAGTGTGGCGTTAGCCGCTGAAGGCGTCGGCATCGACATCGACTTAGTCAAACATGCCTAAACTGGTAAAGGGATTTCCTTGACTTCTGCGTCCTTGGAGTCAGCGCGGAACTCGGCGCCGCAAGCGCGATACGCAACTACTGCCATGTGCCGGCCGTACCGCCCCTGCATACCGTTGCGATTCGCGCCCGCACAGCGCCGGAGGCGCGACACAGGTTAGCCCAGCCGTTTACGGCTGCGACAGCGGCATTTTGTTTTCCCCGAGTGCCGGAGGCACGACACCCCTTCAGCCTAATACGAATCGGCTATCGTATTCGATTCCGTACTTCCGCAGTAGAGCGATGAACTCCTGCTCGAAGCTCCACTTCTTATGATGCTCCTCCTGATTAGCTATGTAAGACAGGACATTGGCCCGTTGTGATGCGCCGATGGCAAAGGCCCCATAACCTTGCTGCCATGCGAAGGGAGCCTTCTCGTTGTTCAGCCAATGCGAACTGTTGCCTTTAAGCTGCTGCACCGCGTGCGCTAGTTGCATCGTGGGCGGCAGATCAACCAGCAGATGCACGTGATTTGCGGTGCCACCCGCGGCAGCCAGAGGAATCTGCTTCGCTTGGGCGATGCCTGCAAGATATCGCCAAAGGAGCCGCGGCTCGCGGATCAAGTCCCTACGGTCCTTGGTGCTGAAGACGCAATGCACAAGGACGGAGGAATATGTGTGCGACATGATCTGAGGCTAAAGGGGCCTGTTGCCGGGCGCGGTGACGGGCGGCACACGCTGGTGGTCGCGTGGCGTGCCTACGGCACTCGGGTTTTTTCACCTGCTGTCCCAGCCGTAAACGGCTGGGCTAACCTGTGTCGCGCCTCCGGCGCTGTTTCACGACACCAAATACCCATTCGCCTCCTCTTCTTGCGCCGCAATTCCTTCCGGCAATCGTCCGCCGTTGTACTCGGCCATGCGGTTCTTCCACTTCAGGAACTCGGTGATGGTTTGCGGCTCGATGCGCACTTCGACGCGGCGCAGGCTGGCCAGCAGCAGGTTCATCTCTTTCATCAGTCCGATGGGACTTCGCAGGTCCACTCTGCCTGGCTTTACCAGCAGTTGCAGGTCGCGGCCTTTGCATTCCAGCAGACCCCAATGCTTCGGCAACTCGCCGGGTGCGATGGTGCCCGCAGGCGAAAAGTAGAGGCGTTTGCTTCCCATGCCGTCTTCCGAATGCAGGCGGAATGGCTTGTTGGCGTCGGCGAGGAAGTCGGCGCGAGAGACCTTGCACTCGACGAGCACGGACTGGCAGGACGCCTTCCATCCGATTACGTCAGGCACTTCGCCGGTCGCGCAATACTGCTCGGAGAGAACGATGCCGCACCCATAGCGGTAGCGCAGCCAGTTGGCGGCGCGGGCGACCAGTTGCGCGTGTTTCGTCTCCGAGGATGTTTTGGGCACGAGTAAGTTGTAGCGCGAAACAGTAGTTGCGGGGAGTGGCGGGTGATGTTCGTGATTCGACGGGGCAGGTTGTTCGCGACGAGAACAGCAGATCCCTCGTCGGCCTGAAGGCCTCCTCGTGATGACAAGCTAAAAACTTCTGCCACCGCGTAGCTAAAGCTACGCCTCTTCAAGGCTCTACCGCCGCGCCATTTCGTGTAAGATCGAAGATTCGCATGGCGTGGATGATTGAAGCGGAGAACGTTCGCAAGACCTACCGGATCGGCAAAGTGGACGTGCAGGCTTTGCGCGGCGTATCGTTGCAGATCGAAAAGGGCGAGTTCGTTACGATTGTCGGCCCGTCGGGCAGCGGCAAATCAACGCTGTTTTACATTCTTGGCGGTCTGACCCATGCGGATACTGGCAGGGTGCTGATCGATGGGGTCGACTTCACGGCAATGCCGGACTCGGCGCGCACCCGCCTGCGGCGGTCGAAGATCGGCTTCGTGTTCCAGAAGTTCAATCTGCTGCCCACGCTGACGGCGGAGGGCAACATTGAAATCGCGCGTGACATCTCGGGCCGCCACGATGCCACGGACCGCGAACGCATCGAGCGCATCACGGGGCTGCTGGGGATCGACAAACGGCTGGACCATCGGCCGGCGGAGATGAGCGGCGGCGAGCAGCAGCGGGTGGCGCTGGCCCGAGCCCTGGTGAACCAGCCGGCCATCGTACTGGCCGACGAGCCCACCGGCAACCTGGACTCGGAGAATTCGGAGATCGTGTTGAAGATGCTGCGCCGGTCGAACCAGGAGTTGGGACAGACCGTATTGATGATCACGCACAATCCCGAGGCCGCCACGTATGGCGATCGCATCATTCACATGCGGGATGGCTCGATTGTGCCGCCGGAGAAAGATCCGCAATGGACCCACGCTCATGACTGACGACATGCGCACGCCGATACTGCCGGGCAAGGGCGCTTCCGACTACGAGCGCTACTTGCGCACCGACGAACTGCTGGAATTGCAGAAGCCGGCGGAAGAGATGCTGCATCCCGACGAGCTGACGTTCCAGGTAACGCACCAGGCGTCGGAGTTGCTGATGAAAGGCGCGGCGTGGGAGCTGGACCGGGCGCGGCACTGCATTCTGGAAGGCGATTACAAGAACGCGGCCCGGCTGCTAAGGCGGGCGAACAAGATGCTGGTGCATCCGCTGCGCATGCTGGCGCTGCTGGAGACGATCACGCCCTATGAATACCACGTGATTCGCGCAGGCCTGGGACACGGCAGCGGACTGGATTCGCCGGGATTTCTGGCGCTGCTGCACATTGCGCCACGGCTGGGCGAGGCGTTTTTCGAGCAGGTAAAGAAGGCTGGCCTGACATTGGAGAATCTATATCGCCGGCACCGGGAATTTTTCGAGCTGCACGAAATTGCCGAGGAGTTGCTCGACTACGACGAGAACATCCAGCTCTTCCGCTATGGGCACTTGAAGCTGGCGCAACGCATAATCGGCGGCGGCGTGGTTGGGACGATGGGAACGCCGGTGGAAGTGCTGAAGCAGCGCATGGAGTTTCCGTTGTATCGCGCGCTGTGGGACGTACGCAACGAAATCACAACGCACGTCAATGCAGAAAATGCGACCGGACACGGCGGGGTGTACTAGCTGGCAACTAGCAACTGGCGATTTCTGCCCTCGTTCTTCTCTGAGCATTGGCCCTCGGATTCGACAATCGTGTACGAGTCGCGGGTTTCAGCTAATTGCTAGTTGCTAATTGCTGGTTAGGTAGTGTCCTAATTTGTCCATGTCACGCTCCGGCGACGGTCAGCAACGTGCTACGCACCCACTCTGAAACCGTCTGATTCTTGGCCTTTGCCGCCGCTTCCACGGCCTGTATGTCGGATGGCGAGAAACGAACCGCTGGCAGGGTTCTGTTCTTTGCTTCGCCCTTCGGCAGCTTGGGGCGTCCAGGCTTACGCTTCTTCGGCTGTTGGTTCGCCACTTCTAAACTCCTCTACGATTGCCGCCTTGACTGCCATTGCCGCCGATGTCACCGCGCCAATGTGTAGGACGGTTACATGCCGCCGTGGTTTGCTTGGGTCGTCAGTATCGTGCGCCCAAGCGTAGACTCGCGTTGCGACGGGATGGCCGTGCAGGTCAAATACTTCTACAATCCCGTCCCATATCGTTTGACCGCCAAACTCCTCTTTCACGGGGACGCTCTTAACGTGCGTAGCTTCCGCCCAGTGCAACTTGCGTATTACGTCCCGTAACTCGTCAATGTAGGCGCTCACGCTGCCGCCTCTACCAGATCGCCCACACTCCAGAAGTGCCGTTCAACGCCAGCAGCCATTGCCGGAGTGCAGCGCAAAGTGTTGTGCCGCTTTACGAAGTTGTAGTAGGCGAAGTGCAACGCAACCGCAGCCTCGAAGTTCTCCCGCTTCTTACTGAACGCCAGCGTCAGGCGAGTTAGGCGGCGCATGTGCAGCCGCGTGGTAGCGTTCAATCGCTCCACGTAGCTAGTAGAGATCAACCGCTGGTCTGGGTTTCCCGTAATGACCTTCTTCTCAGAAGAAACAAACTCAGGGGCGCTGTAGCGGCGATTGTCGCTCACTTCTTCGTGGCCATAGGTTTTGACGATCTGTGCGTAGTCTACTTCCGCGCCAAAGGCACTCTCTACCGCCTCCACATAGGCCCTCAGTCCATCCGTAGAGATTTGTACCCGATTCCGCATCCGGCTGGCCACGTCGCTTACGAACGCTCTTGCTGTCGCAATTCCACGGTCGCCAACCTTGAACGCTGGCACAAGTTTGGTGTCGGCATCAATCGCGCAGAACGTCCAAACATTGCCGACCGGAGCGGGTTCGTCTAAGCGGACGTTGCGCTCTTTCTTGCCCACGAATCCCCAAATCTCGTCCATTTCCAAGCGGGTGCAAGGCAGATCGCGCATCTTAGCGTCCATCAGGCGAGCGCAACCCTCGCCGACGCGAACGCCTAGCCGCATGATTGTGTCGCGGTGAACGCCGGTCATGCGTTCAACCGAGCGAATACTGGAGCCCTCGGCCAATGCGCTTATCGCAGCGATCTGCTTGTCGGTACTGAGTACGTTTGCCATGTAATTAATGTAGTGCAATAATTGGAGGCTGTCAAGTGTTTTTTGTGCTACAATTTTTGCCGTATGGGACGGCTGGCAATAATCGCGCCATTGTTGTTCGTC
>PLBD01000473.1 GCA_003135315.1 Acidobacteriaceae bacterium
CACCATCCGCGTCTCGCTCACGCCCGCACCCAACGGCGATCGCACCGAAGAGGTCACGGTCGCGCAACAGATTTTGCAGTCGATGGGCATTCGCAGCTTCACTCCGCAAGTCACCGCCTGTCCCGGATGCGGCCGCACCACCAGCACCTTCTTTCAGGAGATGGCCGAGCAGATCGAGAGCTACCTGCGCGAGCAGATGCCGGTCTGGAAGACGCGCTACTCCGGCGTAGAGGAGATGAAGGTCGCAGTGATGGGCTGCATCGTCAACGGGCCGGGCGAATCGAAGCACTCCAACATCGGCATCTCGCTGCCGGGAACATTCGAAGAGCCCAAGGCGCCGGTCTACGTCGATGGCCGCCTGATGCTGACCCTCAAAGGCGACCACATCGTCGCCGAGTTCATCAAGATCGTCGACAACTACGTCGAGTCACACTACACCGTCAGAGAGCAGAAGCTGGTCGCGATCGGCAATTAGCCGCTAGCAACCAGCTTTGGGCCCCCGCCGCGATACATCCACCACTTCTAGGGTCTGGACAATGCACTTCCGGGCGGCTAGCGTTCTATTCCTGAGCACTTTCGGGCGATCGGAACGGGGGCTGCCGTGGACTCGTTGACAAAGGGCAACGCTGCGTTAGTACTTCTTTGCGTAGTATTGATGCTCGCAGTCTTCATCCTCATAGCCTTCATACTCTTCTTACGGCGATGGTTGTCCACCGCGAGCGAAAGACAAGCGCGCCGCGGTAACCCGGACAAGATCCACCAACGGCTCGACCAAATCACAAAGAAGTAAACATTACAATATCCGCTTGGCGTCGGGCTTAGTCCCGTACCGCGGTGCAGGCCCGGCAAACGCGACTGAGGGCGCGAAAGCCTGCCAGCGTAATTCCCGGCGAGAGATGGTGCGGCTTCGCCGGCTCGTCGCGCAGCAAGTCGGTGCTGAGATACTTCTTGTTGTCGTCGGCAAAGACGGTAGCCACGACGGCATCGTCGCCCAGGCTGTCCTGCACTTTCACCGCCGCCAGGAAATTCGCCCCTGAGCTGATTCCTACCGCCAGCCCCAGTTCGCCGGCCAGCTTCTGCGCCATCAGGATGGAGTCGCCGTCTGAAATGTCGATGACCTTCTCCAGTTGCTCCAGCTGGAGGATCGCGGGCACGAACTCGTCGGAGATGCCCTGAATGCGGTGCTGCCCGATCTTGCAGCCGGTGGAGAGCGTGGGCGATTCTGCCGGCTCCATGGGATAGATTCGCGTCGCGGGCGTCATCTTTTTCAGAAATCTTCCTACGCCCATCACCGTTCCGCCGGTGCCCACGCCGGCGACAAAGGCATCAGCGGTCAAGCCGGCATACTTCAGTTGCCAATAGAGCTCGGGACCCGTGGTCTGCTCGTGAGCTTCGACGTTAGCCGTATTGGAGAACTGCCGCGGCAGGAAAACATCGCCGCGCTGCGCGGCCAGTTCCTCGGCCATGCGAATGCTGCCCAGAAATCCACCTTGCGCCTTGGTGACCGGAACGATGTTCGCTCCCAGGCTGTGAATCAGGTCCATACGCTCGCGGCTCATCCAGTTGGGCATGAAGATGGTGACCGCGTGCCCCAGCGCCCGCCCCAGCGCGGCGAAGGAGATGCCGGTATTGCCGCTCGTGGCCTCGACGATGGTATCGCCCGGTCGGATGCGGCCTTCGGCATAAGCCTGGCGCAGGATGTGCAAGGCCATCCGGTCCTTGATGCTGCCGGTAAAGTTCATCTGCTCGCACTTGGCGAAGATGGTGCGCTTGCGGCCGCGGATCTCATAGTCGATGGCCAACAGAGGCGTGTTGCCGATGATGCTTTCCACCCCGGCGAAGCGGGCGGTGACAGCGGAGGCGATAGTCGTGGTAGCAACCATGGGGAAGCCTGAAGTTCCCAGTATACGTGCCAGTTTGAACTGGAAGAGCGGAATACGAAACGCGAACTACGTTTCATTCGATCATCCGCGTTCTTCTCCGTGGTGCTAAACTGCTGCCCGTGATCACCAAACTGCTGCCAATCACCATTCTGGTCGCACTGGTTACACCGGCAGGCGCGCAAGACCTCTCGCGCCCCGATGTGCCTGACAAAGTCACGGTGCCTGCCGGCGAGGAAGTTGTCCTCGAGGCACACGCGACGGGCTCGCAGATCTACGTCTGCCAGCCGGGAGCCGGCGGCAAGTTCGCCTGGACCTTGAAGGCCCCCGATGCCGAGTTGCATGACAAGTCGGGAGGAGTCATCGGCCATCACTTCGCCGGGCCTGCATGGAGCAACAGCGATGGCAGTGAAGTTACCGGGAAGGCCGTGGCCAAGGTTGACTCGCCCGATCCGAATGCAATTCCCTGGCTGCTGGTGAGCTCGACGGGGCATTCCGGCAACGGCGTGCTCAGCCGGGTCACCCGCATCCAGCGAATTCACACCCGGGGAGGGTTAGCACCACCGGCCGCCGAGTGCACTGACGCGAAGCAGAACGTAGAAGTGCGGAGCGCCTACACCGCCGACTACTACTTCTACGCGCCCGCGAAGTAGGTTCTTCATGCATGAGTGTGCGCGGCAGAATGTATCCACCGCATCCGGATTTGTTTTTCAAGCCTCCGGGGACGCCCTGATTCCGCAGCAAAATCCAGCCCGAAGGGCGGAACAAAAATAGCCCAGGACGTAAGTCCTGGGTTAGGGCATTTATTGCAATGAGTCCGCCAGGACGGCACAAGATGTGTCGTCCCTGAAGGGACTCCAGGGTTCCAACCAAACCAGTCTCC
>PLBD01000149.1 GCA_003135315.1 Acidobacteriaceae bacterium
TTACAGTCTGCTGCCATTAACCACTCGGCCACCTGTGCACATTCGACCGAGCATTTCGCTCTCACCAATACATGCTTGAGAACCGGATTGCCGAGCCCGGAATCGCCAGTCCCTGCTATCAAAGAACGCCAGGCCAAACGCGTCGCTCCACAAACCCGGCAAAACTCCGCAACAGCCGCACGACCATACTTCCGCGCGTCTTACGATTGGGAAGCTGCTGCTGGAATCAGTTCTCTAGGAGAGCTGCGCGTCTCGTTTGGCTTGCTCCTGGTACGCCTTGCGGCGCGCTCAAGGTTACGATCATGGAGCTGGCGAAGGGACTTGAACCCCCGACCCTCTGATTACAAATCAGATGCTCTACCAGCTGAGCTACGCCAGCTTGCGTGGTTCTACCTCCGCCGCAGGCGGAGCGAGCCAGGCATAATTCTCCCTGCCAGCCGGGACAAACAATGAGCTTAACACAACGGTGACCGACGTGCAATCGGAACAGAAGCTTCAGAATATGAGCAGCTTCTTCTTCTTCTTTTTCTTGGACGAGCTTTCCGTAGTCGAGTTAGCAGGCGTCGCTTGTTGCTGCGCCGAACTGCTGGAAGTCGCCGCTGGCGGCGTGCCGGCGGTGCTGGTTGAATTTGCCAGATCGTTGACTTGCGTCGGTGGCGGAGGCGCAGCCGGCCCACTGTCGGCAGCGGGAGCCAAATCGTTCTTCATCTCCGTACCGGCCGGCGTGGTTGGGGCCCCGCCGCCCGGCGCCCCATTGGTGGCATTAGCCGGTGAAGTCGCGTCTGCCGCCGGAGCTGTTGCGCCTGGCGCGGCATCGGAACGCGGAACTGGCGCGTTCGCAGCCGGCGGTGTGGCGTCATTCACCCGCTCAACTGACACGTGATTGCCGACGCCCGCGCCGGCCAGGATACTGGTTACGCTGGCGTTGGCGGAACGAACGATGTCCGGGGCGCTGGCCTGTTGAGGATCCACCAGGGTCGGCTCGCCGACTTTGGCCGCTTCCGACAAATCAGGCCCGCGGTGGAAGTTCTCCATGACTTTGCCGATGTGCCCCAGCGAACCGCGACTGGCTATTTCCGCTTTGTCTTGTGCGACCTCCTGCGGCGTCGCCTTGGGCACCGCCTGCTTCATTGCCTCCAGACGCTTCCTGGCGTCGCCGGCCCGCTCTTCCAGAGGGTACCGGGTAAGAATGCGGTCGTAGGCGGCCGCCGCTCCGTCGGTATATTGCTTGATGAGCGAGCCTTTTGCAGTCTCGGGCAGCTTCGAGCGGCGGATGATTTCGATTTCCTTCTCGTAAGCGCCGCCCAACTCATACAGCGCTTCGTCGGCCCCGCTGTACAGTGGGTAGGTATCGGCCACCGACTTCAAGCGTGCAATAGCGGCCGGGTAGGAATCACGCAGGTAGTAGAAGTGCCCGATAATGTACTCCCGCTGCGCCAGCACCTCCTGCACCTCGAGCAGCCGCTGTTTGGCTTCCGGCACCAGCGGACTGTCGGGGAACTGCAGAATCATCTGGCGGTATTCTTCTTCGGCGCGGCGGGCATGGGTCGGATCGCGATCGGCCTTCTCCATCTCTTTGAAATGGATGTTGGCGATCTTCATCTGCGCTTCGGCGGCTTCCGGGGCATGTTGGGGAAGAAGGTTATGAAGTCCTTGTACTCGCTTTCAGCCTGGGCCATCGCCGCTGCGCCGCCTTCGTCGTACCAGGAGTCGCCGATGGCGAGCTTGGCGCGGGCGATGTATTCCGAATCCGGGTAAGTGTTGATGAGGGTTTGCAGGCTGAGCCGCGCGACATCGTACTTACCGTGTTTTATCGCCTCTTCGGCGCGATCGAACAGGACCTTGTCGGGCTGCTTGGAGTCGACGTTCGCAATCGGATTCTGGGGGCTCTTGTTCTTCTTTGTCTTCTTGCTGCTGGAGTGCTGGGGTTTAGCCGCGGTGGCGCTCTGGCTGCCCGCGCTCTGGCTGGCTCCGCTCGGACTGGCTGTGGCCGGCGTTCCTGTGTTTTGGCCGGCTGGGCTCGCACTGGCTGTGCCTGGAGTTGGGCTGCCGCTGCTGGGCGGAGTCTGAGCGCCAGTGTTCTGGGCCCACGCGCCCAGCGATGCCACTGATCCCAACACGACCGTTATGAGTGCACGACGAAACATCCTAACCACCTTTGGGAACCTACCCTAATAACCCGGCGAGCAAAGGAATGGCGCTGGCCTGGCAGAATTATTGCTCGCAAAAATCAAGCGCGCTGCAAGATGGCTTCCTGGGCCGCTTTCAGCAGGGCCTCCACATTGCGTGCTGGATCGCCCTTCCCGAATACGTGGCTGCCGGCCACGAAAATCTCCGCTCCCGCGCGCGCGGCTGCGCCAATCGTTTCCAGATCGATACCGCCGTCAATCTCGATGCGGAAGTCCACGCCCTTAGCGTTGCGCATGGTCGCGAGTTTGCGAACTTTCTCCAGTGTGCTGGGAATGAACTTCTGGCCGCCGAATCCGGGGTTCACCGACATCACCAGCACGTGGTCCACAATGTCCAGCACCTCGCCCAGGGTCTGGACGGGAGTTGCCGGATTGATGGCGACGCCCGGCCGCATACCATGGCTGCGAATCAGCTCCAGGCTGCGATTCAAATGAATGCAGGCCTCTTGATGGACCGTAACCCAATTCGCGCCGGCATCGGCGAAGGCGGGAATATACTCGTCGGGATTCTCGATCATCAGGTGGCAGTCCAGGGGAACGTCCACCGCCTTGCGCAGCGAAGCGACTACCGGCGGCCCGATGGTAATGTTGGGGACAAAGTGCCCGTCCATCACGTCCACATGCAGCAGCGCGGCGCCGCCTCGCACCGCAGCATTGGCATCTTCAGCCAGGCGGGCGAAATCGGCGGACAGAATGGACGGTGCTATCTCGATCAAAACAGGCTTCTCTCGCGCAGTTATACAGAGGTAATTTTAGCATGCAGCACGGCCCGGCCGTGCGCCCGCTTAGTGGCAGAAGGAACAGCTCTGAAGGGCCTTTGTCTCACTGCGACCAGAGCACTACGCGGGGACGACATTGATTGCAAATTTGCAATGGCTTGAACTCGACCTTACGGCCGGCGTTAGCAAGGATCGGTTTTTCGGACAGGACTCATATCCGATTGGGGGATTTTGAGTCTAATGGAGATTTTACGCCAACAATCCTCAGCACCTGTGTTAGGCAGGGCGACGGCGTGACAATAATTACTCGCAATATTGCGGGGGATCGGGAATTCGGAAGTTCCACGCCATGCTCTTCTGCCATCCGAGTTTTAGCTGCTTGGCGTCAAGTCGCTTGAGAATGCGACCCGTGGGAACTTCTAACTCGTATCCCCTTACCTGACACATGATGCCGCCGTATGAGCTAGAACACGGAACCTCGGCCATTACCAGAATGGTAGATGCATTAACCCAATCGATTCCAGTCATGTTGTATTCCGGGCTGTATTTCGGGTCGGCCTCGGTTTCCATGCACGTCTCTACGTCAATATCACGGCTACCCTCCTTGCAGCCCGTTGCATCCTTCCCGTTGGGGTAAGCTGCCTTACAAGGCGGAAACTCCTTTAGCATGTCGCGCTGGGCAGCTTCAGTTACGTCTCTCGGTTCCGTGGGGTCATCTGCGAGATACACATACACCCAAAAGCCCCAGTATGCACCACCGTTACCGCCATTCACAAAAAAGGCGTGAGAGTCCGGTGACCAAAGAAGGTCGATATTTTGGAAGCCCTCTGGTAAAGCCGCGTCGTGGGTTCCCCTGTTGGGTGTGGCGACGCGCAGGTATGCCTGAAGAGTCAAGTAATCCGGTTCGATTTTGACTTTCTTATAAGCAACCTCAACCCTGCTTCTGCCGTCGGGTGAGGGAATGCTTACAGGCTTGCATGCTGTTGTCGTGGGCAGCGGTGCAAGTGCGGTTCGTGGCGATGCGTTCTTGTCCGCACCGTTGGCCTCAACATCGCATTGGCTTGGGAATGCGACGGCTTTCTTCGCCCACGTTGGGCTGATGGCAAGTGCCACTGGCGTGGCCACCAACAACAAAACCACCGCTGTTGTTAACGCAAATGACTCTGCAACCCGTTTCACGCCTGCACTTTACTCCGTCGCTGGCTGTGTTTCCAGAAGTTCTTGTTGCAATCAGGCGGTTACGCTCAAAATTCCCCACCGAAGGTCCGCCTGAGAGTAGCGGCCCCGCCCGACGTCACGGTGTGCAAGGCAAAGTCTTGGCTATTACAGCTAATAGCTAACGGCTAATTGCCTCCTCAGTACTTAGGCACCTTGGGATCGACGCGCTCGGACCAGGCGTTGATGCCGCCGGCGAGGTTGTGCACGCGCGTGAATCCCGCCTGCTTCAGGAAGTCGACGGCTTTGGCGCTGCGGCCACCCAGCTTGCAGTGGACGACGATCTCCCGCGACGGGTCGAGTTCGCCCACGCGCTTGGGCAGGTCGTTCAGCGGAATGAGATGTCCGCCGAGGTTGCAGATCTGATATTCGTGAGGGTCGCGGACGTCGAGCACGAAGAGATCATCGCCGGCGTCCAGACGCTGCTTCAGTTCTTCCGGTGTCATGTCGCCGATAGTAGCAGTTGCCGGCTTCTGCTCGCCACGGATTCCGCAGAATTGCTCGTAGTCAATCAGTTGCGCCACCGTGGGATGCTCGCCGCAGGCTCGGCCATCAGGACTCTTGCCCACTTTGACCTCGCGTCGGCGCAGCCACCTGAAGGCTCGCTCCTCCAACTTACCCGCCCGCGCCCTGCGCTCATTTAGAATCCTTGCGAGGACGGCACAAATATTCATGGCAGCGATCACTTATCTGGAAGCGATCCGGCAGGGCATCTGGGAAGAGATGGAGCGCGATCCCGCGGTCTTCTGCATCGGCGAGGACATTGGGATTTACGGCGGCGCCTTCAAAGTCACCGACGGATTGATTGACCGCTTTGGTCCGCAGCGCGTCGTTGATACGCCCATCTCCGAGATGGCGATTATCAATGCCAGCTTTGGGGCGGCGCTTACCGGCCTGCGTCCGGTAGCCGAGTTCCAGTTCATGGACTTCATCAGTTGCGCCTTCAACCAGATCACGAACATGCTGGCCAAGGCGCATTTTCGCTGGGGAGCGCCAGTGCCCGTGGTGGTGCGCGGTCCCTCCGGCGGCGGCGTACACGGCGGGCCGTTCCATTCGCAAAATCCGGAGACGTACTTCGCTCATACGCCGGGGCTGAAGGTGATCTGCCCGGCCAGCGCGTATGACGCAAAGGGGCTCATCAAGGCGGCCATTCGCGACAACAATCCGGTGCTGTTCTTTGAGCACAAATTCTTATATCGGCGGATCAAAGAGGAATTGCCGGCAGAGGATTACACAGTGCCGATCGGCAAGGCGCGGGTGGTTCGCGAAGGCCGCGACGTCAGCGTCATCACCTACGCTGCGATGGTCTATGTCGCGCTTGAGGCCGCTGACATTCTGGCGAAAGAAGGCATCGAGCTTGAGATCGTGGACCTGCGTACAGTGTTGCCGCTGGATCGGGACGCCATCCGCGAGACGGTGGAGAAGACGAACCGCGCCATCGTGCTGCACGAAGATACCAAGACCGGCGGCATCGCCGGCGAAGTGGCGGCCATCATCAACGAGGAGTGCTTCGACTCGCTGGATGCGCCGATTGCGCGCATCGCATCGGCCGACAGTCCCGTGCCGTTCTCGCCGCCGCTGGAGGAAGTCTATCTTCCGCGCGTGGAGGACGTGGTCCGCGAAGCGCGCCGCCTGCGGAGGTATTGAAACGCCCGGCCGTCTGTTGCGGCGTCCGTAGTAGGATGATGCATTGTCTGGCTGGGCCATCGACTACGCTTTTCTGAGGAGAGATATGCGCGGATTCATCCTGGGAGTCGTTATTACGCTGGTGGTGCTTTTTGCGGGAGCTTATTTCTACGCGACCACGGGGCGTTTCGATCCGCGCGCCGTGGGCAACACTCCCAGCACGTTCGAGCGGCGTACGGCCAATCAATCGGTGGACGCGTGGGTCGACGCTCACGCCCCGACACAAGCGAACCCGTTCCAGCCCACGGCGAATAACGTGATGGACGGCTCCATGACCTATGACAAGAACTGCGCCTTCTGCCATGGCAACTTGAAACAGCCTGAATCGCCGATGCACAGGAAGTTTTATCCTTCTGCACCTCAGCTTATGACCCATATTCCAGACGATCCCGACGGCCACGTGTTCTACGTGATCAAGTATGGAATTCGCTACACCGGCATGCCCGGCTGGGATGGCGTGCTGAGCGACGACGATATCTGGAAGACCGTCCTCTTCATCAAGAATTCGGGACAGATGAAGGACAGCGCGCAGCAACAGAAGTGAAGCAGCAACTAGCAACTAGCTTTCTGCCTGCTCTGGGTTGACCACAAGCCAGAGCCTCGTCATTGCTGTTCGGCAAATTATCTTGCCGTGGCAAGAGCATAAACGGCGAGGCGACAAATCCCATATTCGCGAGCCGAAGGATGGCAAATGAGAGCTAATCGCTGGTTGCTAGTTGCTAATTGCTTCTTCTCACCCGTTCGGCTTCACCACCTTGGTATGCCCCGTGGTTTTCAGCTTGAAAACGTCGCCGGCGATCTTGTGATTGATTTGGATGTTGCTGTACTTGGTGATGCGGTAATCGCCTGAAGGCTCGTCAAACCGCTGTTGCACCGTGACTCCACGCGCGGGATCGATCCACAACGTAATCGTCTGGAACATGTTGCGTACCCGCGGCGACTTGGGCGTCAGGACCAGCTTGGCGGCATTGATGCCCTCGACCTGCTCGCTGCCGCCGTAACTGACGTCATACGAGTTGGTCAGGTCGTGGCCACGCCCACCGAATCCCAGGACCAGGAAACTCTCGAATGCGGCCTTGTTCTTGCCGGCGCTGTATTCCGTCACCTGGTCGATGGAAGGCTGATAGTAGCTGACCACGCCATTGCTGAACAAAACGTACTTCTTGTCGGGTGAGATAAAGTCGGCAGCCATTTCCATGTCGGTGCCCTGCCGGCGGAAGTACATCGTACCCTTCTGCAAATCGTGGTCGTCGACGACCTTCTGATACGTGTCCGCCACAAAGTCACACTGGGCGTTATGAAAGTTCGCTGCCGCCTTGTCCATGGCGTCGAGCACCGACTCCAGGTTCCGGGCCTGTGCCACGGCCACGCCGCAGAAAACAAACCAGCCCACAATTGCAATCATCAATTTTTTCATGTTTTCACTGGCCAAAGATGGAAACGGAATTGGGGTGCGGGGTCGCTGCCGGGATGCGGCCTGCCTCAACGATGCACCCAAACCTTGTAGGCGACGATGTTGTGGTGACTGTCTTGCACTGCCTGAATCCTGTCAACCGTAACGTAGCCGGCGATGGGCTCGATGATGTGCAGCAGCGCTTCTCGAACCTCGGTATCAGTGCCCGGCTTCACGGCTGATGCATCCACTTTGTACAGGAATCCGTCGCCTTCCTGCTGTACAACGACTTCCGACTGATGCGGCGAACGCACGACGGGTTTGTCGCGAAAGTTGATCCAGATGGGAGCGAGAAAGATGAACGCCAGGATGAGCGTGACCATCACATCGTAATGGACGCCGCCGCGCGGGTAGGTCCACCAGAAGTAGCCCCTGACCGTTTGTCCAAACTTGCTCATTACGTAACAAGTCTAGAGAGGCACAGGCGGGAGCGCAAGAACGGCGGCTTGTCGATTATGCCGTCTTGTGCGAGGCCAGCGGAAAGAAGGCGCGCTGGGACCAGATTCCCTCGTGATCGCTCGTCATCAGCCATACTTCTCTGGCAAAACATTTGATTGGCAGACGGCGACGAAGGAAGCGTTCAACCATTGCCAATGTCTCGAGGTTCACCCGATCGGCTACTGTCAAGTGCGGAACCAGGTCGGGAAAGGCTCCGTTATAAGGTTGGCAATCAGGCCACATCTTCACCAGGGTCCTGGTGATTTGTGCAAAAACTTCTGATTTATCGGGGTGCAAATAGACAGTCGCCGGGAACCGTCGAACTTCAGTGAACGAGAAAGAAAACGCCTCAATCGACGCACAAATGTCTCGCAGAATTCCGATTTCCCCTTGCATGGCCTGCTTCGGACAAAAGGGATAAAGCAGAGTGATATGGGCCGGCACACCATGACTGGCAGTCCGATCGTATTGCGCTCGCAATGACGCGACGATTGGTTCAGCTTCAGAAACCGGTATGATGACCGCCGACTCATGTTCCATGCGACCGCCCTATGTCCTCAACTCCACCACCGTCGCGCCGCCGCCGCCCTCGTTCTGCGGAGGCTCGGTGACGTTGGCGACGTGAGGGTGACCTTTCAGGTATTGCCGCAGCGCTTTGCGCAGGATGCCCATTCCGCTGCCGTGGACGACCCGGAGCCGAATTGCTCCGGCCAGGAAGGCGCGATCCACGAACTTCTCCACCGCTTGGGTGGCCTCGTCCACGGTCTGGCCGATGACGTTGATTTCCGTGGGCACGCCCTCATCTTCGCGAGCGAGAGAAACATTGATGCCGCGCGCGCGCGCCGACGCGACGGGATTGCTGCCGGCACGAGCCACCACGCTGGCGAAATCGTCGCGCGCCACTTTCATCTTCATCGGGCCGACAGCGACCTCGAACGTGTCATCGTCGAAGTGGCGTACAACCTGCCCGTCGCGGCCCAGCGACTTGAGGCGCACAGTGTCGCCCACGGAAACATGCTTCACCACGTGCTGCTGAGCGTCAGGATCTCCGGTATCTGCGCCTGTGCTATGCGCCACCACGGTGGAGTCGAACTGCTCGCGAAATTCGCGGCGCATCTTGGCGATGCGGCGCTCGGCGTCTTTGGAGAGCTTGAGGGCCTGGGCGCGGTCTTGCACGGCATTCACCGTCTCGCGCGCGCGATATTCGAAGTCACGCAGCAGGCTTTCCACTTTCTTCTCCAACTCGCGGAGTTTCTCTTTTTGCTCCTTGCGGCCCTCCAGTTCAAGATGGTTGCGCTGGCGCGCCACTTCCTGTTCGCGGGCGCGAATCTCAGCGCGCTCGGAATCCAGCTGCCGCAGCTCGCTGTGCAGGCGGTCCAGAAAACGCGAAACGTCCTGCGCCTGCGAACTCATGCGCTGGCGGGCATCTCCCACAATGTGGGGGTTCAGTCCCAGCTTGTGCGCGATGTTGATGCCTGCCGACGCACCCGGCACGCCGACGCGCAATTCGAAAGTGGGCGCGAATGTGTCCTCATTGAATCCGACGGCGGCGTTCAGCACGCCGGGAGTGTTGGCGGCATACACCTTCAGCGCGGTGTGATGGGTCGAGACAATGCTCAGACAGGAAGCGCGGCGGAAGTAGTCGGCGATGGCGACCGCCAGTGCCGCGCCCTCTTCCGGATCGGTGGCCGAGCCCAACTCGTCGAGCAGCACCAGCGATTGCGCCGTGGCCTGATGCGAAATGGAGTCGATATTCGTGACGTGCGCGGAAAACGTCGACAGGTTCTGCTCAATCGACTGGTAGTCGCCGATGTCGGCAAACACCGCGTCGAAGATGGGCAGCTCGGCGCGGTCCGCCGGAATTGGAATGCCTGACTGCGCCATCAGCGCCAGCAGGCCGACCGTCTTCAGCGCTACTGTCTTGCCGCCGGTGTTGGGGCCGCTGATGATGAGCTGGCGATGATTGCTGTCGAGCTCGACGGTGAGCGGTACAACTGCAACCCCGCGAACTTTCAGAGTCCGTACCAGCAGCGGATGGCGCGCGTTGCGCAGGACCAGCGCATCACCAGAGGTCCCACTCATCCCAACTGATGGGATGAGTGGGGCACCCACCAGAAGCTTCACGGCAACGCAGTTGTAATCCTCGGCGAAGCGCGCTTTGGCAAACTGAAGCTCAAGTTCTGACAGGACATTCACCGCGTGGGCCAGTTCCTCGGCGCGTTCACCCAGGCGGGCGGTCATATCGAGAAGGATGCGATGGATTTCTGCCTGCTCCTCTTCCAGCAGGCGGACAAGATCGTTGTTCTGTTCGATGGTCTCCAGCGGCTCGATGAATACGGTCTGTCCACTGGACGAAGCGCCATGGGCGACGCCCTGCACGCGCCGGCGTTGTTCCGTCTTTACCGGGATGACGAAGCGTTCGCCGCGAATGGTGACCAGTTCTTCCTGCACCGCTCCGCCCTCGGAAAGCCGCCGCAGATAGGCGCGCAGCGAATCCTGGATGGTCCGCTTCTGCTTCTCGATTTCGCGCCGGATGCGCGCCAGCTCGGGCGAGGCCCGGTCGTCCAGAGTGCCGTCAGGCAGGATCTTGTTGCGAAAGTGGCGCAGCAGGAGAGTGAAATCGGCAATGCCCTCGGAAAGCTCGTGCACGGCTTGCCACTTGTTCTGGATCGCGGCTGCGGGATGAAGTGCGATCTCCCGCCATTCGGCGGCACGGTCGGCGAGCAGGAGTAGATCGCGAATCTCGACGAGCTCCAGCGCAGCCCCGGCGATGCGAGCCTTGTCAATCAGCTGCGAAGGATCGAGCAGGCCGTGGAAGTCGAACCGCCCTCCGGTCCGCAGGTAGCCGCGCAACTCTTCGGTAAGCTGCTGCTGGAGCTCGATCCACCGGCGATCACGCGAGGGCGTGAGCTGCATCACCCGCTCATGCCCGAGGGGCGAGGCGGTGCGGCCGGCGAGGAGTTGCCGAAACAGATCGAATTCCAGGACGCGTTCGCTGGTGTTCCGGATGGTGCTGGGAGAATCCATCGCTCTGGGTTCTATGGTACAGGACACAGGAGGCTGACAAATCAGGCCGCGGCCGGAGTGAGGGTAACGACGACGCCGGTATTCACGAGTTATTCACCTTGAGGGAAGCATGGCGACTACCGCTCCAGGGGCATGCCGGATACACTAATTCGGCGGGCTAAACAGTTTGCTGAAAAACTCGGNNGGCGCCACCGGCGACCTGGCCTACAAGAAAATCTTTCCCGCGCTGCAGAGCATGGTGCGGCAGGGCACGCTCAACGTGCCGGTGATCGGCGTGGCCAAGTCCGGCTGGACCGTCGAACAGTTACAGGAGCGGGCCCGCGAAAGCGTTGCCAAGTGCGGCGGAGGCGTAGATCCAGAAGCTTTTCCGAAA
>PLBD01000515.1 GCA_003135315.1 Acidobacteriaceae bacterium
AGGGCTCACCCCTTCGGCACACACCTACACGAGTACGAAGGCTGGTCCTGGCGATACCAACACGGTCAGCAGCTACGGAGGGACCTGGAGCTATTCTTACGTCGGCACGCCACCGCCTAACACCACCACCACACTTGATCTGAGGCGCGACGACAAGCCCAAATCGCTGTTTGTTCGTGCCTACAATCAGCAAGGCAGGGTCATATCCAAGTACAGTCTGGGGGGCTTTTTTTCGAAAGAGAAAGTTCTGGAGTACGTGTTTACGAACATCCTGAGCGATGCGACGTCCCCCCAGAAAACGAAGTCTGTGCCCGTACCGCTCTCGGTGTATTACGTGAATTGCGACGTGGATAGTCCGCCGGTCGATACGGCTTCTGAATCTGCGCCGGCGGCAGCACCAGTAGCCGCAGCTTCCGCGCCTGCCGCGCCAGTCAGCGCTCCCAAAGAAGCTCCCATGCCAAGGGCAGTACCAAAGGCTGTACTGGACATCTGGTCGGAACCGGCGGGAGCTGAAGTATCCGTCGACGGCGGGTACGTCGGCAAAACGCCCTATTCTCTCTCCGTCCCACCAGGCGAACACGTGATCCTGCTGCGCAAGCGCGACTTCGGCACCTGGCAGCGCAGATTGCAAGTGGACGTCGGCGAACACAGAGTCGGCACTTACCTGGAGCAGAAAGCGATCGCCCTGGATTTTCCGCCGCCTCCGCCTGGATCGCCTGAATCCAAGCCATCGGCGAGTACGCGCGGAGATTCAGTTTCAGCAGCACCGGTATTCGAGTTCTGGTCGATTCCGACGGGCGCTGACATTGTCATGGATGGCGAAACCATCGGCACGACACCCTATTCCCTCACCGTCTCACCAGGCGAGCATACGGTTATCATCAGCAAGAGAGAATTCGGGACCTGGCAGGGTAAAGTGCAGGCCTCCACCGGAAAGCGCAGGGTGGGTGCAAATCTACAACGAAAGACCATGACGCTGCAGTAACGGCGAATGCCTGGCACCGGACAACTCACGTCGAACCGGAAGCCTGAGCCACGTCTCCGATGTAGCCCGGCAGGCACTGCGCTCTAGGGCTTTCCGTTTTAGGGCGTGGTCCGTTCCATCCAGGACTTAGACGTGGGTGACAAATAACAGGACATTGGAGGCTACAATCAGAGCGTAGACTCCGCACACCGCCCACAGCCGCCCCAGGCTCTTTGTCCGATACACGAGCAACGCAATAAATCCGAACACGATCAACTTCGCCGGCCACAGTCCCAACTCGCGCACCAGCGGGTTGAGTTCCATTACTCCAGGGACTTTCAGCGCCATTCGGGTGGACAACAGGTCCCCAGCTTGCAGCAGACCAAGAACCAGAAACGGTATGAATTTTCGGTTTAGGTATATCGAATGAAAGATACTATCCTCGATCGTCGCTATCCTGGTCTCCGACATGAGGCAATCCACCTTGAGTTCAGATTTCGTTATTTGCAGTGAGCGCGTCTTTGGCAGGACCCACTCCTGAAGTAACTTCGGCAGTCCGCGGCGCGAACTTTACAGCAATGCAGGCCACCGAACGATAATTTTGATGCAAGAAGTGGGGTCTCCGGTGCGGGGGCCCTAATCGGTCGGCCTGATCGAGCCGTCGAACAAGGTCGCCTATTTCTCTCGGAGGACGGCTCGGCAGTCAGATGAATTAATCTAATCGGCGGCATGCCTCTCACACCTCACCAACTCCTTACAACCCTAGACAACACCGCATCCCAGGTCTGGTCACATGTGCTCACATCCCGATCACCCCAAACTGAGGCCGCTAAGCAAACTTTGTTGCGACGCAGACCGCAAACTGACAACTGTGATGGACATCCTGCAGGGTAGGTTGGCCTTTGGAGTTTGGTGCCGAGCACGCAAATGTTGAATTGCGGGGTTTAATTTATGCAAACGTGGCCGAACGGCCCGACCTATTGAGTCCCGCATAATATAGTTACAAAGGAAAGAGTTCCGCCTGTTCCCAGAAGGCGCATACCAGGGTAGGTCGACGACGCATACGTTGTAAGGCCCGGCGAGCATGAACGCTCAGTTGCCCAAAGTCTGGTGGGCAGAAGTTCGGCAGTTCGTGCTGTTTCCAGTGCGACCACAGATACTCGACCGGGTTTAGTTCCGGGGCGTAGCCCGGAAGATACTCCAGCCACAGACGTCCTCGCTGCTGCCGTACAAACTCCCACACGGCATGGCTGCGATGCCCGGGTAGCCCATCCCAGACAATCATGAGCTTGCCGGGAATGTGGCGCAGGAGATGAGTGAGAAACTCGATGATCTGCGCACTGCGGATGGCTCCCGGAAACAAGCGAAAGTAAAAATTCCACCACGTCACCCCCGCAATGGCTGACAAGCTCTTCCAGTTGAAGTGATATTGCAGCACCGGCGTCTGTCCCCGCGGCGCCCAGGTGCGGCATCGGTGCGGGCGCTGGCTCAGCCCGCTCTCGTCGATGAAGACGATCGTCCGGCCTTCGTTCTTGGCCTTTTTTTTAACTCCGGCCAGCGCTTCTGCTTCCACTGCTGAATCTTCCCTTCGTTGCGCTCCAACGCCCGCCCCGTGGGACGCTGACAACTCCATCCCAATTGCCGCAGGATGCGCCAGACGTGGCCAGGATGGTACTCGACGCCGCATTCTTGTTGGATCAAGTGCGCCACCCGCGCCGAGGTCCACAAACTGGTTCCGTAGCCCAGAGCCTCCGGACCTTGTTTGAGCCCTTGCTCGATCTTCTTCAACTGCTGGGAGCTCAGACGTGGCTTGCGTCCGGCCCGCCCCGCCTTCTTCAGACCGGCGCGTCCCTTCTGCCGTAGCTCGGCCGCCCACTGACTCACCGATTGCCGGTGCGCATCCACGATTCGCGCCACTTCCGACTGACTGTACCCCTTCTCCAGCAGCCGCGCCGCCCGCATTCGCCGCCGCTCTAACGCCTCGAAGTCTCTGCGTACTCCCGCCGGGTTTCCCATGCCCACACACTAGCACGAAACACAATAAATGTCACTATATTATGTGATCCTCAATA
>PLBD01000160.1 GCA_003135315.1 Acidobacteriaceae bacterium
ACGCTCTACAGCTTTTGCTCCCAACCGAGCTGCGCCGACGGAGGGAATCCTTACGACGGCTTGGTGCAAGCCACCGACGGCAACTTCTACGGTACAACTTACTTCGGCGGAGCCTACGGCTATGGTACGGTATTCAAAATCACGCTAGCGGGCACGCTGTCCACGTTGCATAGTTTCAGTTTCACCGACGGCGCGTACCCTGTCGCCGGGCTGGTGCAAGCCACCGACGGTGACTTCTATGGAACAGTCCCCACTGGCGGGGCCAATGGCGTCGGCACATTAATCAAGATCACGCCGGGAGGTTCGCTGACGACGCTCCACAGCTTTTGCTCTCAGTCGGACTGTGCCGACGGCGGGGGACCTGAGGCCGCACTGCTGCAGGCCAGTGACGGGAGTCTCTATGGGACAACGTCTTGGGGCGGCGGAGGCAACAATGACGGCACGGTCTTCAAGCTTTCTGTGGGGCTCGGTCCCTTCGTGACAACCCAGCCCACTTCCGGACAGATTGGAACACCGGTCACGATTCTAGGGACGGGCCTCACTGGCGCCACCAGCGTCACCTTCAACGGCACGCCAGCAAGCTTCAACGTGGTTTCGCCTTCCGAAATCACCACCACTGTACCCACCGGCGCGACGACTGGCACGGTCCAAGTGATGACGCCCAGCGGCACGCTTTCAAGCAATTTGCCGTTTCGGGTGACGTATAGCCTAACGGTGTCGGTTAGCGGCAGCGGAAGCGTTACCAGCACTGACGGCTTCATTAACTGTCCGGGCACCTGCAGCAATTCCTATCCTGGGAACACGCAGGTTACGCTCAATGCCGCTCCGGCTGGGGGCTGGGCGTTTTCTGGCTGGAGCGGAGCATGCAGCGGTACTGGTTCGTGTGTCGTGAACATGACACAGAACCTTTCGGTGGGCGCAACGTTTACCCAGCTTTCTTTCACGCTAACGGTGTCGACCGCCGGCAACGGAACAGTCACCAGCACCGACGGCTTCATCAATTGTCCCGGCACCTGCACCCATGTCTACCAGCCGAATACGCAGGTGACGTTAAATGCCACCGCCGCGTCGGGCTGGAGCTTCAGCGGCTGGACCGGCGCCTGCATGGGCGTCGGCTCTTGCGTCGTGACTATGACGGCGAATCTGGCGGTCACCGCTGTCTTTGTTGAGCCTGACCACGGGATTCAGTTCACTCCGGTCACGCCCTGTCGCCTGGTAGACACGCGACAAACCAACGATCCGATTCAGGGAGACACCTCGCAGAGCTACATTCTGCCGCAACTTGGAGGTTGCAACATCCCATCCAGCGCTGCCGCCTACTCGCTGAATGTCACCGTGGTTCCGATTACCACCCTGGGCTATCTGACCATCTGGCCTACGGGCGAAGCCCAGCCGGTAGTTTCGACAATGAATTCGCCCGACGGGCGCATCAAGGCCAACGCCGCCATTGTGCCTGCGGGGACCAACGGCGCAGTGAGCTTGTACGTCACCGACACAACGAACGTGATCCTCGACATCGATGGCTACTTNNCTGGTGGACACGCGCGGCGCCGACGGCGATCTGGGAGGCCCGCGCCTGGCGGCGCAGACCCCGCGCAGCTTCCCGCTGCTGGAAAGTAGTTGTATTCCAACCGGTCTCAATCCGCTGGCCTACTCGCTCAACTTTACCGTGGTGCCCAATCCGTTAGGACAGCCGTTGGGATACTTGTCGGTCTGGCCAACCGGCGAGACGCAGCCTGTGGTATCGACGCTGAATAACCCCACGGCCACGGTCGTGGCGAATGCGGCGATTGTGCCTGCAGGAAGCGGCGGCGCTGTTGACGTCTACGCCTACAACACTACCGACCTGCTGATCGACATCAACGGCTACTTCGCCGCGCCGGGAACAGGCGGGTTCTCAATGTATCCGGTTGCGCCGTGCCGGGTGCTGGACACCAGACAGAACAACGGCCAGCCCTTCAGCGGCGAGAAGACGGTGAATGTAGTCGGCAGTCCCTGTGCGCCGCCCAGCAATGCAGCGGCCTCCGTCTTCAATGCGACCGTCGTGCCGCCGGGCTCCATGCCTTACCTGACGTTGTGGCCGGACGGCGAGCAACAGCCGGTGGTCTCGACGCTGAACGCCTACGACGGCTTCATCACCTCGAACATGGCCATCGTGCCGACGAACGACGGATCCATCGACGCCTACGCCGCCGGACTGACGCAGCTCATCCTCGACATCTCCGGCTACTTCGCGCCATAGCCACTCACTTGAATCAGTACGGCGTCTTCTGCGTCGAGGGCGAGTCGGGATAGCGCGCGTGCACCAGGTCACAAGCTTGGACAATGCGCCACCCTTGCTTGCAATGGCGCCTATCGGTCGGCGAGACCGAAACACCTGGTCCTGGACCCTTGCCCGGCCTTCATCCCACGCTTTCACAATAGAAGCCATGTAGATTGGTCCGCTTTGGTCGGTCATTGGAGTTGGAACTGAGAGCTGGACTTTAGAGCGGCAGGCGTCGCAGCCTAACATCACCCGGCGCAACAGCCGAAAGCCATCGGTTTAGAAACAACACCAACCCTGGTTGGGATCGACCACAGCTTTCCTTTCGCCGACTATCTCAAAGAATGGTGGAACGTCGTCATCTGGGCGGAAGTCAACAAGCACTTCCAAGCGAGCGGGAAATAGAACGCAAGAGTTACAGAACGCAACTCGAACGTTGTGGAAGTCGGAGCGGCGATGCCCAAGAAGACCAGAACAGCCCGGTTCAGCCGCACCATATCCTCGTCGGCAAGGCGGCCGACACGCGCCCGGATCTTGGCCTTCGCGAACAGATTGAGAACGCCGACGACACCCATCCCGCAAGCACCATCTCTGTTTGCGCCTTGGCTAGCCACAAACGACAACCGCGGAAGGGTGAAGGAGAGTGAAACAAGGTCACACTTGTACTGCCGTTATCTAATACCAAATGTCCAGCTCAGCCCGGAGCTGGTGCCGTAGTCGTTGCCCTGAAGACCTGCCGGGGGCTGGTTGTCCCAATTGCCGTAAAACGAAATGTTCCAATCCAGATTGCTGACGATCTTGATGTAATAGCTAGCGTTGGTTGTGAATTCGAGGCGTCCGGGCTGCGACAGGGCAGGCAGTAGAACAGACGTAACCGTTAGATTGGTTTTGTTGAAACGGAAAAGTTTCACTTCGGACGCCAGCATAGCAGCTCCTACATTCTGGGTGTTGACCGGAATTGTAGATTGCTTATAGTTCGTGTTCTGTCCGGCAAAGCCAGCAAGCACAGTAATGCTCACGTGATTGGTGTTCTTCAGATATCTTCCGATGCCGCCACCGGCTGTGGTTTGCAGTCTGATGTTCTGCTCCGAACTCTGCAGAAAGCTGGCCAGGCCGGAGTAGAACCAGTTATTCCAGCGCAAAAGGTGAATGCCTTCCAGCACCAGTTGATTTCGCGCGGAGGGACTGACGCCGGCGCTCGAAGCCAGTGTGGAATTGTAGTTTCCTTCAACAGACCAGCGCTCCCGCAGGTACTCGACCTGTGAGTTGAAATTGTATTGCACCGCGTCGTTGCCCTTCGAGTAGTTGATCCCCGAGTTAACGGCGCCGTTGAAGCGTTGCCAGAAGTTCTCCGAGGTCTGCCCCATCTGGATGATTCGCTCACGATCAATCACCGTTGGCTTCGCGGTGATCTCCAGTACTTGAATCTCGACCGGGCGCCCAGCCGGCGTGTTTGCGGTCTTGAGTGTACCAGAGTAAACGGCGCCATCCTCGGTCTTGACGATGAACAGCTGCCTGCTCTCAATACGGTCGACCTTCGACCACTGAAGTGAGATGGTGCCAACGACGTAGTCCAGGCTGATGTACAGCGTACCCTCATTGAGCGCCTTGATTGCGCAGGTCAAGTGGTCGCCATTGGTCATCACGATTACGTCGGTCTTCTCACGTGCACACAGGGGCAAGGTGAGAAGAATCACAAGTGCAAGAACGGGCAATCGGCTATTCATGACTGGCCTTCTGGGTAGAATCCGGCTGAGCTGTGCGGTCATGCTGAAAATCGGAGGACCGCGCTTCGGCGCCGGATCGAACCTGGTCGGCGAGGGTGGGCAACTCATTTGCCGGCACCGAAGCACTCCTTGGAACTGCTGGTTGTCCTGAGGCTACGCGTGTCGCCGCGTTATCGTGAGCCATCCTCTACAAGTTCTGGATCTGGTTCCACGACTTCTGGAGTAGCGTGTTTGAAAACCGTCTTCCCTTCCTTGATGGTCTCGACAATCTTGATGTCCTTGATGGCCATCGGATCGACCTTGGTCGGGTTGGCGGTCAGGATCACGAGATCGGCAAGTTTGCCGACTGCGATGGAGCCCTTGCGGTCCTCTTCAAAGTACTGGTACGCGCCGTCGATGGTTAGTGCCTTCAGCCCGTCGAGCACGGAGATGCGCTCGTCGGGTCCGATCACCTGTCCCGAACGCGAGACGCGATTCACGGAACTCCACAGGATGAGCATCGTGTCCAGCGGAGTCACCAGGAAGTCGCTGTGGTTCGTCATGTGCAGGCCAAGCGCCCGCGCTGTCTTCATCGGACTAGAGAAATAGGCGCGCTGCTTGCCGAGATTATCCACATGAAGGTCGCCCCAGAAGAAAGTGTGGTTGGTGAAGAATGACGGATTAACGCCTAGCTGTACGTACTCGTCCAGCTGGTCGCGGCGCACAAACTGCGAGTGGATGACTGTGGTCCGGCGATCCCGGGGCGCGCCCGCCGCCTTGTGGGCGTTGAGCATCATGTCGATGGTGGCGTCGCCGTTGCAATGTACCAGTACCTGAGCGTTGTGCTCGCAGGCCTTCTTCACGACCGCATCCATGTGCTCTTGCGACACGGTCGGCGTGCCGCGCCAGTTCTTCTCGCCGCCGGGACCGCCGGTGAGATACGGCTGTGTGAAGTAGGCAGTCTTCCCCTGCGGCGATCCGTCGGCAATGATCTTGACCCCGGCGAGCCGATATCGATCCGGCCGCGGCGATCGGAAGTCGTTGCCCAATGTCGCGTTAGCAAGAAATGCGTGCGACTCCCAGTAGCCGTTCAGATCGAGATAGAAGCGGCCCTCATCGGCTGCCTTGCGATAAAGCGGCATTACCTTGGGATCGACGGGCGCGTCCTGCACGGTGGTGTAGCCGGTGCGGGCATACATTTGTTGAGCTTTGCCGAGATTGTCGAGCAACAACTGCGGAGATGGCTTGGGAAGCGCGAGCAGGACCGGAAACCAGGAGTTCTCCATCAGCAGCCCTGCCGGCTCGTTGCTGCCGGGCTTGCGCACGGTGACGCCGCCTGCGGGAGTGGGCGTGTTTGCATCAATCCCCGCGGCCTTGAAGCCCGCGGAATTCATCACGCAACCGTGACCAGAAACATGAACCAAAACCAGCGGCGTGTTAGGGAAATCCTTGTCGAAGTCATCGCGCGTGGCTTCGCGTCCATCGGACAGCACGGTGCCGTCATAGCCATAACCGATCAGCCATTCGCCCGGCAGCAACGGCTTGCTGGCGACATGCTGTTTTAGAGCAACGATGATGTCGGCGATGCTCGAGGCGGGGCCGACAGGAGGAGCGGAAACGTTCACGTAATCGGCGATCATCGCCCCTTGGAAGAAGTGACTGTGCCCATCGATGAACCCGGGCAGCATGGTCTTGCCTTGCAGATCGACGATTCTCGTGGCCGCTCCGGACATCGTTAACATGTCGGCCTTCGTACCCACGGCCGCGATCTTGCCGTCTTTGACGGCCGCAGCCTCGACTACGAGATTCTCATCATCCATGGTGATTATGTCGCCGCCAAGATAGACCACATCGGGAACAATCGTCGCGTTTGTCATCATGTCCGTTTCCTCTCTGATGGCAGTTCGTTCTTATGCCCTGGACTTGCGACCCGGTAGCTGCCAGCAAACCACCGTGCCAAGCAGCGCGATCAGGGCTGCCAAGGCCAGCATCATGATTCGGTAGCTAAACACGTAGGAGTCGACAGCTTTTGTCAGGACCTGGTAGGCGAACTGCGGGTTGAATGCTTTGGCGCTTCCCACGCTGACGTAGGACTGGACGATGCCTGACACTTGCGACAAGTCGCCGGGTGCGGCCCCTGCGCGCACCAGTTGCGAATGCAACTCTGGGCTGAAGAGTCCGTAAAGGAACGACGAACTGAGTGCCAGGCCGAGGGCAAAACCAACCTGGCCGAAAAATGTTCGCGACGAACCAAGAGCACCGACCAAGTCGGGTGGAGACTTACTAACAAAAACGCGCGCCGCCGGAGTTTGCGCGAACATCATTCCCACCCCAGCGAGCAATAGAGGGACGAGGAAGAAGTAATATGGCGTGGACTCCCAGGCAAAGGCCATCCATGCGATGGATGCCGCCACGGTGAAGAGTCCGGCCGGTATCAATGTGCGGTTGGGGACGCCACGCGCCAGCAGCGAACCGACCCACGTCGCACCCACGACGCTGGCGAGACTCAACGGCGTCAGGCCAAGACTTACTTTGAATGGGTGATAGCGATACAAGTACTGCCACAACAATGACAACTGCAAAACCACGACGGCGTTTCCAATGTTGAACGCGATTCCGCTCAAGGCTGCAGCAGACATCTCCGGGTCGCGAAACAGACGTATGGGAAACGCCGGATGCTGCAGCTGCATTTCGTACAGCGCAAACGCCAGCAGAACGAATACGCCGATCGCGAGCGGAATAAGGACCTTGGGGTTGCCCCATCCGGCAGAGGCCGAAGCGCTGACCCCATCCAGCGTGCAGACTAAGCCAACTGCGATCAGCACGAGTCCTAAGGTATCGAAAGGTCCCAGGTTGTCGGCGCGAGCTTCCGGGACATTACGAAGACAAAACAGAAATGCCAGGGCTGCGATGGCGCTCGGCAAAAGGTACGCGACTCGCCAGCCCACTCCCGCAAGGTAACCGCCGAGCAGACCCAGCACAACCACTCCAACCGTCTGCAGCGCGAGCCACTGAGCGACGGCGCGCGACATCTGTGCTTCGTCTGGCGCGACCGCCCGCAGCAACGCGAAAGAAAGTCCGAAGGAGGCCGCATAACCGATTCCCCCGATCACCCGGCCGGCGGCGAACATGGCGGTGTTTTGTGCAAGCGAAGTTACAACCCCGGCGATCACCGCAAGCAGCAGCCCAGCTTGCATGATCTTCTTTCGTCCCAGGCGGTCGCCCAGGCTGCCGGTGGCAAGGATGGCGGCGGCGATACAGAGTGTTCCGATGCTGGCTACTAACGAACGCTGGTTGCCGGTCATGCCTAGTTGGTTAGCAGCACCGACGAAGGCGATGTTGTGCACGGAAGGATCGACCGACATCGCCAACGACGCCGATGCCAAGGCACAAACGGCGGTACGTGTCACGACAGCTTGCTTTTGGATGACTGGCTCAACCGTGGGAATCGCACTCATGGAGGCTCCAGGACCGCGGAACGAGCGATGGCAAGGCAGGAAGGGACGTGGGATACGCGGCCAGGTGATCCACGTCGTAATGAATTGTCGTCTGAGCCGCCTCTAATCGGAAAGGTCGCCAGTCACCTCAGTGTGTGATTACACGACACAATAGCCCGCCTGCATCACGTTCTTAAGGGCCATCTACATGGCAGCTATGACCATACTTAGGTGACGGCTGTCACTGACCAAACCGTCTTGGCAGGGCACACTCCAGCTAAGTCGTTCGCGGATAGATTCCGACGATTGCGCCACTACATGGTGTTCTGGAGGATCTCTTGGCCGCCACTCTGACTGCCCCTAGCGTTGAAACCTATCACATTGCATTCCCTGACATTCCAGGATGGGACAACCACAATCACGCCGGGTTCGCCGACGAAGGTCTCGGCACCAGTGACGGGTCGCTGCGCGGGTTCTTCACGCAATGGTCGTGGGCCTATATCGAGGCTCGCATGCCTCAGGCCGATTTCCGCACGTATCGCGGAGCTATTTCTCTCGGCGGCGATAAAGATGCTGCCAAGGTAATCCACCAGAAATATCCCATCGAGCAATGGATCGACGAGTCCGCTGAGATGCTGCAGTACACCACGATGGGCGTCGCCATTCGCGCGGGCTGCGAAGCGCTTTACGGCGAGTATGACAACACCGAACGTCTCAACGAACTCATGCAGGCGGCCCGCAAGCAGCCGCCAAACTATTTGTGGGATAAAGGCTGCGGAGTTGGGAATCTCAAGAAGATCTGTACGATCAGCTTCGGGATCAATCGCGCGCACTACGACCCCAAGGTCTACAAGTGGGAGCCATATCTCGATCCGCTCTTCTATCCCTTTCCCGTGAAAGATTTCCCGCGCCGTGGCGCCATGGCGCAGGACTTCCTGCACGGCTTCCACCTGGTGCTTCCTTCTTATATGAAGCGTTTCGGTATCGGCGATGTGCCAACCGATTTCGCCGATTACTGCGTTGCCGTGGACAGGATTGTCGACGGCATGGTGGCGGAAGGAGCCGTCTCCTTCAAGGTGATCTCGCTTTATGTGCGCGGATTGGACTTCCTGCCAGTAGAAGAAGCCGAGGCAGCCCGGGTTTTCGCCGCTATGAGCAAAGGCGACATGAACGAGCGCAAGAAGTTTGAAGACTACGTTGTGCGCCGCACCTTTCTGCATCTGGCTAACACGTCTCGCTCGCCGGTGAACTTCCACGTCAGCACAACCCATACCGAACCGGGCACAACCTTGCGCATGATGGACCTGACCGGATTGGAAGAGACGGTCTTTCAGGACAAAGCGCTCAGCAACCAGCCATTCATCATCACGCACGCCGGCGCGATTTATCCCGGGGTGCGGCAGGTGGCTGCGCTTCTGTTTCACTACGGCAATGTCTACGCCGACTGCTCGGAATGGTCGTACTACGAATACAACGGCGGTGTAAACGCGGTGGTCACGATGACTGAAGCCACCCCGGGACACAAGTTGCTGTGGGGGACCGACGGCACGGTGCCGGAGATCTTCACCGGATCGGCGATCACCTCGCGCCGGATGTTGGCCGATGCGCTGCAACGACGCGTCGATACCGGTTCGCTCCCCGAGAAACTCAGGATTCCGCTGGCGGAACGCATTCTCTACAAGAACGCCGAGAAGCTCTTCGGCATGAGCATCGACGACTAACTCAGCGAGGCAATCCTATGTGCATGTCAAGCGATGCGTTCGCTGAGCACTTCGGCGCGAACTCTGCTACTCCGGAGATCGTGGTTTATCCGGCAGCGAAGGTCATCACCATGGAGCGCAGCAAGCCGCAGTCGGAAGCGGTTGCCGTCCGCGGCAAGCAGATTCTCCTGGCCGGAACACAGGCGGAAGTCCAAGCCTTTCTCGGGGAAGTTCCGTACCGGGTTGATAAAACCTTTGCGGCGAAGGTCATCCTGCCTGGCTTCATCGACCAGCACTTGCATCCTCTCCTCGGGGCGCTGACTTTGGCGGTGGAAGTCATTGCGCCGGAAGACTGGATTGTTCCAGGGAAAGTGTGGAGGAAAGCCGTTGAGCCCGTGGAATATCTTGCCCGCCTGCGCGAAGCTATCCAATCGGAGAAAGGCGATGACTGGTTCTTCACCTGGGGTTATCACCAGTTCTTCCATGGCCCACTCGACCGGCAGACGCTTGACTCGATCAGCGGCGTGCGGCCAGTTGCGGTGTGGCATCGCTCCTGCCACGAGTTCTACCTGAATACCGCAGCCTTGAACGCTTTGGGCCTGACCGAATCGGCCACACAGGGAAAAGGCGCCTGGAGCAAGCAGGTCGACTGGGACAAGGGACACTTCTATGAGGGCGGCCTGAATCTCTGCATGGCCCAACTGTTGCCGAAGCTGGCTACGCCGGAACGTTTTGCATTCGGTCTTAAACAAATGGTGAGGATGCTTCACCAGAACGGCGTAACGGCATTCAATGAGCCGGGAGCACTGATCACACCGCCCATCTTTAAGCTCTATCAGCAGATCCTCGGCGCCGACGAGACGCCGTTCTACAGCTTCTTTATTGCGGACGGCCGCGGCATCGTTGATCGGGTGGGGCTTGAAGGAGCCTTGGCAGAAACCGAGAAGACGATTGCCCTGGCGCCGCCCGGAAATGGAAAGATTCAGTTCTTCGACAGGCAGATCAAGTTGTTCTGCGACGGTGCCATCATCTCGCAACTCATGCAGATGAAAGACGGCTATACCGATGGCCATCATGGGGAATGGATCCTCACGCCGGAGGAACTGGAGCGCCGCGCCAGCTTTTATTGGAACGCGGGCTACCAGATTCACACGCACGTGAACGGCGACGAAGGCCTCGAAGTGCTGCTCACCATCCTGGAGAAGCTGATGCGAGACGCGCCGCGAGCCGACAGCCGCAGCGTGATCGTGCACTTCGCCAATTCCAGCGAAGAGCAGATCGCACGAATTGCGCGTCTGGGCGCTATCGTCAGCTCGAATCCTTACTATCCCGTCGGCTTCGCCAACAAATACAGCCAGATCGGCTTGGGACCTGAGCGAGCGCAGAGCATGGTGCGCAGTGCTTCCGTGGTGAAGCACAGCATACCGTATTCCTTTCACTCCGACCTACCTATGGCACCGTCGTCGCCGCTCTACCTCGCCTGGTGCGGCATCAACCGCATCACCAACGAAGGCAACGTCGCCGGGCCAGATCAGCGTATCGACGTGGAAATGGGACTGCGAGCCATCACCATCGAAGCCGCTTACTCCTGGCGGCGGGAAGACACACTGGGCAGCATCGCTCCCGGCAAGATTGCCAACTTCACGGTCCTTGAACAAGACCCATACGCTGTGGCACCCCAACGGTTGAAGGACATTGCGATCTGGGGAACGGTATTCGAAGGAAGACTGTTTCCGATTACTGAGCTGCATGCCAATGGTGCTGGGGCTTCGCCGGCCGCCAACCGGTGAATTCGAGACGGATGCTAAAGTGCGCTATCACTTTGTCTTGATACTTCTCGCTTGTTCGATTCTCGGATGCCTTCTCCCGACATGGGCGCAGCAGCAAGCTCAGTGGATTCCGGGTCAGGATGGCCTAAACGCTGGAATTCTGCCTGATCCAGGCCTTACTTACGCTAACCTAACCATTAACTATTCGGCTGGCAGCCTGAGGAACGCTAAAGGCAGTCCCGTGCCGGTAGTTGGAACCTTCGGTTTCTGGGCAATTGAGAATGTGGTCGACTACGTTCCCAAGGTGAAGATACTGGGAGGCGAGTTCGCCGCTCAGATCATGATGCCGACGGCAAATGCCGCAGTGACTCTGCCGAAATTTGGTGTTAACGCCGGTGGAACCGGATATTCCGATACCTGGGTGCAGCCGGCAACCCTGGGCTGGAACCTGAAACACGTCGATACCTGGCTCGCTTATGCGTTCATGGCACCCACCGGACGCTTCGCCCCGGGTGCGACGAATAACGTCGGCTCCGGCTACTGGGGCAATGACATTGTCAGTGGCACAACCGTGTACCTGACAAAGAATAAGAAGACAACTGCGAACCTTGCCACTGACTGGGAAATCCATTGCAAGAAGCAGGGGACGAACGAGACGCCAGGGCAGGCCTTCACGATGGAATGGGGACTGGGACAGATGTTTCCCCTCGATAAGAAGATGACCCGCCTGTTGCAGTTGGGGGTAATTGGTTACGACCAGTGGCAGGTTTCCGACGACGGCGGAACGCTAAGCAGTGGCGTACCGGCTCGCTTGATCCCGTTCTACTCCGTCCACGCGATGGGAGTGCAAAGTGACTTTCTGGCCCCGACCAAGAACCTAGTCTTCTTCTTCAAGTTCGAACCTGAGTACCTTGCATACTCGCACACACAAGGCCACACCATAGTCTTTGGCGGATCGTGGACCTGGGGTTTCCCGCGGGCCAAGACCACGAAACCGTGAATTCAGTGGCGGGTGCAGGTCATCAAAATGCCATTTCCGAGAAGAATCGACGGGTTCAACTTGGCTTCATTCTGGCCGATGATGCATTCAAGTACTTCTCGAACACTTTCTTGACCTGACCGACTTTTTTCTCGACCTTGCCGGCCCGGTGGGGTTCCGGTGAAGCTGAACAGCGTTTCCGGAGGGAAGCCGAACAGCATTCCGGAGCGGAGGTGAACAGCGGTCGGACCGCAGCGACGCAGACATCGTGATTTTGAAGTAAGTGTTCGGAATCGTCAAGCGAGATTGTCCGTAGCGAAGCGAAGGCACGTTCGGCGGGGATTTCTGCACTATACGCTTCTGGAAAGCGAGACGAGTGGGTGTTTCGCTGATTACTCTGTCCTGGACGGATTGCGTGCGATTTGGCCTGTTCGCGCCAACGATGCGTCAGGTGATAAGCTCCGCACCCGGCGGTGGACGTAGCGCAATCTTAAACGCCCGGCGCGGTCTTCGGCGTGACCGCGCCAGATATTTTGCTTGCATTCTCGGCACTGCAGAGATCACGGTTGCAGAGTAGGGTTGTAGATAACGATCCACGCTCCGTCAGGAGCAAAAGGAGCTGATGAGGTATTTGGGGAAATTGTACCCGCACCGAAGAACTGATAACCATTAACAAGATACCCCACCCCTAGGTTAACCGCGGCACCCTTGTTTGTTGTGCTACTCTTCGTTGTGCTAAATGACCCTGCGGGTCCATTTTGATCGAAGATCTGGACGTTCATCTGGTACTCAGTATCCTGGGCCGTGTACAAGGTGACGTATCCATAGGGACGCAGCTCAAAAGTGCCTTGGCCTGATGAACCGACTGGTCCCCCGATGTGATCCGGGTTAAAGTCATATCCAGGTGCAGCTATTACACCGTAATCGTCTTTACCGTGAGTCGCCTGCGGTTCGACATTGACTACCAGGTCGGCCGGCGAAGCGTTATATATGCTTATAACTACTACCTCATACCCCGACCCCTGGTCGGCGAAGCACTCGCTCTTCCACAGGTTGATAGCGTTTTCATATTCGTAGCTCAGTGCGCCGGCTTGATTGAGGTCGTCTATGACCGCCTGTGAGGGCGGAACGCCCGTACCACTGCCATAGCCGCCTATGGTCTCATAAAACCATCCGGTGTTAACGCTTGCGGGTTGCAGGCTGCCAAAGGTCGGATAGCTCCACTGGTTGTAGCTTTGTAACGAGGACATCTCGGACTGGTAATCCAAATTGCTCGGATCCCGGGCGAGCGACACTCCCATGCAATATCGGGCTGGAACCAACTGTGACAGAAACATCAAGCTATAGCCATTCTCGGCCTGAGTCTCAAGGGTGGCAACATCAGGTGCAGTTAAAGCCAGGCCGTTGTACCCTTGGGTCGTCGTTCGCGGAGCGATAAGACTCAGCCTTCCCCAGTCTTCCAAAATCGTATTCTCACCGTTCGCAGTCTGGTCTTCGAGACTTTGGAATGCCGGAGCGAGGTCCCCGTAAATAGACCCTACGCTTGCCGCTACTGGATGAGTGATGGTTTGGTTCGGTTCTGCTGCGATGGCATTAGTTGCCGTTTCCATCACGTTGGCAAGAACCCCGCCAACGGAGCCTGTGGCGGAAAGCAGGGTATACATAATGCCCTCGATAATTGCCTGCGGCACTTCCGAGATTTGAGTACTGGTTGGTACGCCTACATCGTTGGCCAGGCTTAGGACTTGCGCACTGTTCTCAATGAAAACTGCATCTATGATCTGGCCGAAAGTCGAGTAGAGACCCTGAACCTGTCCGGCGTATTGACATTCCGAAAACAACTGGTTCGCTACGGCATTCCAATCGGCGGCCGAGATGGGGGTGGTTCCCGAGTACCTGAACTCGGCATTACCAGGGGAGTTTGCTAGGCTGACGCAGGTGGTCAATGGGCCGTTGGTAGAAATCACATTGTACTCGCAACGGATTCCGGTGTATGGAATACCCTCGTAGTTGCATGTCGGAAGCGCGGGAGGCGGACTCTCGACCGCCTCGTTCTCGCCATTCAGGATCCATTCGCTGAAATAGTTATAGGCTGCCTGCTCACCCGCCGCGTCCGTGCCGTTATTGACAGGAGTACAGAGAGTTGCCGTGGCATTTGGCGCCCATGCGGGATATGGGGGGTCGCAGTTCGCCTGGTTAACCACCCGGCTCATATAGTAGTCGGGATAGGCGTACCACGTGTTGTATTGGTCGGGGACGGGGCCAGAACTGGCGCCCATTGCCGCCGTGTTGTTATCGTTCCAAATATACAGGCCGGTGTTCATATTTTCGAGCATTCCATAGGAGTTATAAGTCCACTGCTGGAATGCGCTTTGATCACCCGTAGGTGAACCCGTTGCGTCCCAAAATATCCCCACCGGGAAAGAGCTGTTCGTAGATAGCGATGATGTGAGGCGGTTATACCCCAGGTCTAAGTAAGCCAGGGCCCCGCCGTAACCGTCCAGTGGAATTGGAAACGACTGTGAGGTCTCGAAGCTTTGTGCGCTCCGCAGGATGAGGTTATTGTTCCATGACACCGCCTTCCAGAGCTGGAACGGGGCCAACGTAGTGGCCATGGCGGCCACACCCACGCCGGTTCCACCGTTGGGATTCGTAGCGCCGTTGGGAGCGGCTCCATTCACCGTCAAAACGGGAACCGGACTCGGTGAATTGGGGGTGCCCTGGTTTTGGAACCAGGTTCCGTTTACGAGGTAGAACCAACTGTTGATGATAGGTGCGGCCGGGGAATTGGGTGGCGATGCTAACCCAGTTGGTCGGTTCGCTTTCTTTTGGGCCGCGGCAAGCGCTTTCGCGTCGTTAACCTCGCCGGCTGAATTGGGGGACAGCGGAAGCGGCACGGGCGTGAAGATGTTTCCCTGTGTGATTTTCGGCCCTGGGGCTGGTTCCGGCCCGCTGGAACCGCCACAACCGGTCGTGCCCAGCAATAATAAGCCGAGCACCATCAGCAGCAACGAACTGGTTAGAGCAGGCAGGGAGAGACGTTTCTGCCAGGCGTGAAGAGGTTGCAGCCTAACGACGAAGTCAGCGCGGGTGAGCATGGCATTCCTCGATTGCCCTCGACTTAGGTGGCGGCCACCGCCCGGAAGGCGCAGGACTGTACACCACAATGATCGCGGTCGGCACGCTGTTATGCAGTGTCCCGGGTCACCATTCCGCGTGATAGTGCCGACTGAATGCTGCTTGGAAATCTAACGAGCAATCCACCCGTTCAATCCGAACACTCAGCATCCCTTATGCCCGCATCAAGACCATGACACGAGTCGATCAAGAGAAGTTATCGAGGTCAGTGGTAGCAGCCTCGGATAGTGTCTTGGTTCAGCGTGAAATGGACTTTTCCAGTTCACGTTTAAGCATCTAACGGCCCGGAGGTTCCAACCCCCTGGCCCAAGTTTTTTAAGGCATGTGGAGGCTCTAAAATAAGGGTCTCCCAAGAGTTTTCGGGGAGGTTTTTGGCCTCCCCAAAAAGTGGAGACGTTTCTATTTCGTCGCCTCATCCCGTTATCCCTCGGCAGGTTGCTCTTCAGCAGAGCCCGCTTCTGTTTCGCGGGACGGCCCGACTCTCTCAGAGGGAACCTGATCTGTCAAGGACGATTTTTCCGTTTGAACCAGCGCCGCCCTGGTGGCCTGGCGCTTGAGTTGGCGCTGTTGGCGGGCGGCTTCGAGTTTGCGGTCCCGCGCGGCGAAGATTTCAGGCTCGCGCCCGGCCATTTTGTCGGCCGGGGCGACATAGCCGATGGCGCTGTGCAAGC
>PLBD01000237.1 GCA_003135315.1 Acidobacteriaceae bacterium
GGGTGGCCCATCCTTTCCCTTCATACTGACACTCACTTTGTTAGTTCGGGTGCCCCACCCTTCTCGCCGCTTTTTGGCGAGAGGGTGGGCAGCGGCCTACGGCTGCCCCAAGGTTTCGCGCTTTTCGCAACTCGGTAAGCTGCCCTTACGGCAGACACACCTGCCCCAGGCTATCGACCTGGTCGCGTCCCACGAACACCATCTTCCCGTTCTTTTCTTCCTTCACCGTGCGCAGCCAGCCGCAATCGCCGCCATTCGACACACCCATCTCTGTCTGCGTCACGGTCACTTCCCGGACAGGTATCAGTTGACCTTTCGCCCAGCGGTAAGTTTCCTGCTTGGAACAACCCACGCAGTCTCCTTTCGACGAGGAGATCACGGTCTTCGTCTTCGGGTCAGGGCGGACATTGATGAGCTGCGACAACTGCGGCGAGGCCACGAAGCGCTTCGTCTTCGGGTTGTAAAGCCATATGCAATAGGTGGCGTTGCCTTGCTTGAACCCGGTCTCCAGCGCCAGATCGTAGTGGCCGTCGAAGTTGTAGTCGGCGGTGTCCATGGTGCCCACGGGACTTTCGCGCGGCACCGCTTCGGCGGTACACACTTTCAGCGCCTGCATTTGTTTCTGCCCGCGATACACCAGCAGCTCCAGGATCTTGCCGCTGGCAGGGTCCAGACCCAGGTCAACTCCGTATCCGGGCAGTCCGGGGATGGGAGAGCCAGTCACGCCCGGTTGCGATTGCGGCGCCCCGGAATTGGGACTCGCGGTCAGGAAAGGCGCCGCCAGCATCGCGGCGGCCATCAGGATTGCAATCCGCATAAGGACCTTCCTCGACTGGACATTCAGAAATTAGTGCGAACGTCCGGAAGTTTTCCCGGCTACTTCTTCTGCTTCGGCGGATATCCCTTGAACAGCTTGGCGACTGATTTGTCGAGGATGTTGATGTTCTTGTTGGTTTTGTCGTCGATGGTGTCGCTCACCGATCCGCGCCAGATCAGTTGTCTGGTCTTGGTGTCCGCAATCTCCACTACCAGCGTGCCCACCCTGAAAATGAAAGTATTGTTGACGGCAGCATTGGCGCCCGAGTTGCCCCATCCCCAGGTCGGCCCCAGTCCATAGCCCGCGCCCGCGACGCTCTTCTCGTCCTTGATGCTGTTGCTGTAGACCACCCACAGGTCGGGGTTGGCGTCGACTTTGGTCAGGCCCTTGGCTTGCAACTGCTTGTCCACCGCGTCGATGATGCGCTGGTTCCAAAAACCCTGCGCGGGATTCGGTCCCGCTTCCCACATGTAGGTGTGATAGCTGGCGAAATCGGCACTGCGGTCCGCATTGATGTTGACCTTCTGCGCGAAAGCCAGGGTGGAAACCAGCAGGCACAGTACCGCGCCCGCCATTACTCGCGTCTTCATACGATTGCGCTCCAGAAAACTTGGGATTGATTGCTGCACGATGAGACTACCGCACGCGCCCGGCGCAGACAATACTNNTTGAAGGGGCACGCCTTCAGGCGTGCCAGTGCAGCCAAAAAGAAAATCCGGCTTTAGCCGCTGAGGGAACAAGCCCTCAGGGCCTAAAGGCCAATTTTCCTTCGCGCGTTACGGCACGGCTGGAGCCGTGCCCTTTCAAAAGCCGCCCCATCCCCGCTCACTTCGCCGCGCCGCTCTTGTCATGCAGCACGATGGGCTTCTGGTCATACGGGTCGATGGTCACCGTCAGGTCTTTGCGCCCATCGAACTGCTCCTGCGTAACGGGAAGCGACACCATCACCGTGGCTTTCTGCTCCGCGCCGGGCTGGATCTTCGTCTCCACGTGTAGCGGGCGGCCATGTCCCGCCAGATCGGGATAGGCGGCGAGATACCGGTCATAGTCGCTGGCCGAGGCCGCCTCGTCCGACTGATCGCCCTGCTCCGTCTTCACCGCCGCGCTGATGTCTTTGACGTAGAGCGTTTTGTCGCTGACGTTTCGCAAGGTGAAGGCCACTAGGATCATCGGGCTCGGCATATTGGCCGGCTGGCTGAACCACACGCCGTCGATGCTGCCTTGCGCCATCGGCTTGGCCCGCTGGGTATAGGCGATGATGGCGACGCCGATGGCCACCAGCGCAATCGCGATCGCCACCGGAGCCACCGGCGGCAGGCTGCGCTTAGCAGTCCCGAACTCCTCGTACGCCGGACCTTGCTCCGGCGCGATTTCCGGCGCGGCAGACTCGGGCGGAGCTTCGCTCTCCGGCGTGTCAGATTCCGGCGGAGTTTCTTCCTCAGGCGTCAGCGGAATGTCGTTCTCAGGCTCTGGGGGAATTTCGTTCTCGGCCATAGATCACCTCGGAAAAGACAACGCGATCAGAAGGTTGGCGCCCGATAGAAAAATGTTCAACTTGCTTGTAAAGCCCCGGAATGCCTGTTCGACGCCCTGACAATCACAATTCACCTTGACGTGGTGTCTGTATGTAACCCACTCGCGACAGAGCGATATCTGATCCCTGACTACTAGCCACTGGCCACTGGCCACTGATGTTTCATCGCCTTGCGGAATTCCTTCTCCGGCAGCGTGTTCAGCACGTCGCCCGGCGTCAGCCAGGCGCGTCTCGCCTGCAGGATACCGTACTTGACGTTCTCGAAGTGCGAGGTGTGGTGCGCGTCGGTGTTGATGACGATCTTCACGCCGCGCTCGCGCGCCATGCGCAGGTGAACGTCATTCAGGTCGAGCCGGTCGGGATAAGCGTTCAGCTCCATCGCAATTTTGTTTTGCAGCGCCGCGTTCATCACCGCGTTCATGTCGAAGCGATAAGCATCGCGCCGCAGCAACAGCCTTCCCGTGGGATGTCCCAGGATCGACACGTTCTTATTGTCGAGCGCGCGCAGCAGGCGGTCCGTCATCTGCTGCGGCTCCTGGTTGAAGGCCGAATGCACGCTGGCGACCACCACGTCCATCTGCTCCAACACCTCATCGGAAAGATCGAGCTCGCCGTCAGCGAGAATATCGACTTCAATTCCCGCCATGATGGTGATGCCGCCAAGCTGCTCGTTGGCGGCGCGAATGCGCGCGATGTGCTCCACCGCGCGCTTGTCGTCCAGTCCGTTGGCGAAGGCCAGGTTCTTCGAGTGGTCGGTGAT
>PLBD01000396.1 GCA_003135315.1 Acidobacteriaceae bacterium
GGGATTCCAGTTCATCCAGGACCCACTCGATTACGGTACGCGCACGCACCACTCCAATATGGACGTTTACGAGGAGCTGTCGCCGGGGGACCTGGCGCAGGCTGCCGTGGTGGAAGCGACCTTCGTCTACAACACCGCCATGCGGGACCAGATGCTGCCGCGCAAGCCGTTACCCCATCCGGAACTGGAGGACCAGCTTAAGGCGCCACTGAAGAACATCATGCCCGGCGCGGATGCGGGAGAGGGACACTAAAGAGCAGTCTGCCCAAACGCAGCCGTAGATCTCATGAAGCCGGCTATTGGCTGTCGGCTGCTCCGCCCGGCTGGGTCGGGCTGTCAACGCCCAGCTCATGCGGCGACGGGATGTTCGCGGTCTCGGGGTTCAGCAGGCCTTTGTGATCAGGCCCGAGTCCGAGCTTGATGAGGGCGCGCGAATCCGGGGTAATCTTCGTCTGCCAGCCATTGGCCGCTTGGAAGCGCAGCATGGCATCCTTGGAGGTCTGGTCCCAAACGCCGGAAGGCTCGCCCGTCAGGAAATGTTCGCGGATCAGAGCGCTCTGGATGGCGACCGTCCGCTCCTCATCGATGCCGTGCTGTCCGTGGGAGTGCACTGCGGCGTTCGTCACACGCGGGGAAGAATGATGGCTTGTCGAACTATGATGCGTGCTGGAAACGTGTGCGTGCTTGGCTTTCGACTTCGTTGTGGTTATTGTTGTGCTCGCCGATGTCCATCCGGCCAGGGCCAAGAGTGCGAAAAGCACGCTGGCGATTTGCAGTGAACGATGTCCGATAGGCAACGAGCACCTCTCTAAAATCTGTATGAACAGCAAATGAACGCCCCATTGTAATTAAGGGCCGCCCGATATAGGAAGCAATAAAACGAGCCAGGTTCCCAATATGAAACAGGACGACGCTGGGCATTATTAGATCTTTAGAGCGCCAGCACCCCCTTTAGATATTATTGATCAGTTAATAGTTCCGGGAAGCCGGAGTACCTTTTCAGTTACGGCAAACTGCCTCCCATGAAGACCGTCGAGTTGTCCCTCGTGCCCCGAGGACGAACTAGGAACACCACATCCTGCCCGCTCTTGACCTGGGATTCGATGCGGCGGAAGTCCTCTTCGCTATTCACTGGCTGTTTGTTGATCTCCAGGATGACGTCTCCGCGGCTCAATCCGCTGGTGTCGCCGAAGCCGTCGGGCTTAACCTCTTGTACGATCACGCCTTTGGCATTTGGCAATTGATAACGATTGGCCATGTCCGGGGTAATACCACGGACGGTAACGCCAAACTTGCTCTCCTGCGGCTGGCCTTGCCCACCCTCTTCCTGCTGTCCACCCAGACGATTAGCGAAAATCTTGGCGCGGTCGGCAATGGTGACCTCGGCAGTCTCCTGCTTTCCGTTCCGGATATAGCCAAGCTTGGCGGTCGATCCGGGCTTGAGGGAGGAAATTGTGGCAACCAATTCGTCGCCATTCTTCACCTGCTTGCCGTTCACCGAGATGATGGTATCGCCGGTTTTCAGTCCAGCTTTTTCCGCCGGACCATTCGGAGTAATGCTGGCCACAGTCACGCCGGACTCGACACCATACACGCGAGCGACCGCAGGGTTGGGCTGGGCATTAAACGACACCCCAATGGAGCCGCGCGAGACCCGGTGCTCCGGACCGATGAGCTGGTTGTAGACACTCACTACGGTGTTAGAGGGCATGGCGAAGCCTACGCCCTGATAGCCCCCGCCGTTCGTATAGATGGCTGTGTTGATACCGATGACCTCGCCGTTCATATTGACCAGCGGACCGCCGGAATTGCCNNCCGAAGGGACTGCCGATGGCCAGGACCCAGTCGCCAACGCTCATGCTGTCGGAATTCCCCAGCTTGGCTGCGGGCAGCGGCTTCTTAGCGTCAATCTTGATCACCGCCAGATCGGTTTCCGAATCGGTACCAATCACGGTAGCGGTGTAGGTCACGGTCTCGGGATCGCCCATCAGGTTGACGCGAATCTTGTCGGCTTTCTCGACCACGTGGTTGTTGGTCAGGATATAGCCTTTGGAATCGACGATGACGCCCGAACCCAGGGAGCGCTCACGCATATCGGAACCACCCTGACCGCGGCCGCCTTGACCACCCTGCCCCGGCTGTCCGCCGAAGAAGCGGTTAAAGAAGTCCTGGAAGGGATTGTCTTCATCGCCGCCGCCTCCGCCGCCCGGACCTTCGTCCTGTCCTCCCCCTGGAGGCATCATGCGCTGGTGCGGGTTCTTGATGGTCGATTCCGTGTTGATGTTCACCACCGAGGGCTCGAGTTGCCGGGCGATGGCGGAAAACTGATTGGACATCTGGACGGGGTTGGGAACCTTCAGCGGCGTAGCATCGGCCGAGGAGTTCTGCTGATTGCCCTTGACGGCCCCAGAGACAACCGTGCCAATCAGGATGCCCAGCGTAAGCGTCGCCAGGATAACCATCGTTGAAGCAAAGCGATTGGCCTTAAGTCTTTGCCCAAAACCTGAAGCTTGCGAATCCATTCCCTGTCCTCCAGCTAACGACCCAAATGGAAATTATACAGTCGCCGCGAAAAGACTGCGGCTGTGAAGGGAATCACTGAGGAGTCTCAAGCCATTAGACGGCGATTGAGCACGTTTGGTCACCAGGACGCAACGGGGTGTGACGCGCTCCTACTCCTACACCTATTGTCGGAGGGTTGGCTTGCCCGCTTCATACACCGTTTCCCCGCCGACGACCGTCCGCAACACCTGGGTCTTCAGGATCTCGGGAGGGGCAACTGTGGTCAGATCGCGATCCAGAACGACAAAATCAGCCAACATGCCTGGCGCGAGAGTTCCCTTCTCTTTTTCGGCGAATTGGGCGTAGGCCGCGCCGGTAGTGTAAGCGGCCAATGCCTGTTCGATCGTAACTTTCTGCTCTGGGAAGTAGTCCTTCGTGCCGGCTTCATTCTTGCGCGTCACCGCGGCGTAAATTCCCCGGAACGGCGTAATTGGTTCGACCGGATAATCGGTTCCGAAAGCCAGCCGGACGCCGTTGTCGAGGAATTCCTTCCAGGGATACGAGGTCTTGGCGCGCTTGGGTCCAATGCGTTCCACAGCCCAATGCATGTCGGTCAGCAAATGACAGGGCTGGACGGAAGCGATGACCCCGAGTTTGCGAAACTGAGCGAACTGACCGGGCGCGATGACTTGGGCGTGCTCAATGCGAAAGCGGAAATCGCGTGATCGATTATTCTTGCGGGCATCGCGTTCGGCCGCGGCAAAGGCGTCGAGCGCCATCTGCGCGGCGCGATCGCCAATGGCGTGGAAGCCCAATTGAAAGCCGGCAGCCGAGCGCTCCACAGCCATGCGATTCAGCATGGATTGATCGTATTGCGGCAAACCGGAATTGCCGGGATCGTCGGAATATGGAGTGAGCAACGTTGCGGTACGCGAGCCCAGCGAGCCGTCCATAAAACCCTTCAGCATCGCCGTGTGCAGCATAGGATCGCCGGCGGGATGCTGCGCGCGTTGCTTTTGCAGAAGCTCAAGCGAATTGTCAAAGGCAATCCATTCGCTGATGCGGAGCGTTAGCTTCCCTTCCCGTTCAAAGTCCTCATAAATGAGGAAATCCTCCCAATCGGAATAATCCTGGACCGTGGTCACGCCCCAGCGAGCGGCCTCGGCGAGGGCCAGGTCGATGCCGCGGCGACGCAGCGACGGCGAAGGACGCGGCGCCTTTGACTCCAACATTGCTCGTGCGGTTTCGCGGACGATGCCGGTGGCTTGGCCGTTGGAGTCGCGATCAATCTCACCTCCCGGCGGATCGGGAATCTTCGCAAATATTCCTGCGGCCTTGAGGGCCGCGGTGTTGGCGACGGCGATGTGGCCATCAACGCGCGAAAACACGGCCGGATGGTCGCCGGTGACGGCGTCGATATCCTGGCGCGTTGGCAGTTTTTCGCCGACCCAAAGAGTGTGGTCCCAGCCGCCGCCAACAATCCAATCAACGGACGTCGTCGTTTTGGCATGGTCGGCAATACGCTGCTGCATCTCGGCCAGCGACTTCACGCCAATGAGTTCGACTTCCAGAAGTTCCCGGCCGCCGTAGGCAAGATGCACGTGCGCATCGTTGAAGCCGGGCATGACGAAGTGCCCGCCAAGATCGACAACTTTCGTGTGTTCGCCCTTCAGCTTTCGAATGTCGTCATCCGAGCCGACGGCCATGATGCGGCCGTCGCGAATCGCGATGGCTTGGGTTCGGCCGGGCGTCGACTGGGTGTAGATGTCGCCGTTGATAAAGACGGCATCTGGTGCCCCGTTGCCGGCAGTCGCCCCGCTCGGCGCCGAGGAGTTGCCTAAGGATTTTGCATTCAAAGCCATGACGGAGAGAACCAACGAGAGGAACAACTTCATTCGTCCCCAACTCCCGCGAGCGCCAGCGTAAGCAGCAGAATGCGCTTCAGCCCGAGATCGCGGCCGGTTGGATCGTACCACTCTTGGATGGTGTGGGCCCCACCGCCGCTGCCGCCGGCGCCAATCGCGATGGCTTCCCTTCCCAACGAAAGCGGGATATTGGCGTCGGTAGAAGCGCGCTGAATCCGGGCGGTGTTGCCGAGTTGAGCGTCCACCGCGCGAATCACTTTCAGCAGCTGCGAATCCGCAGGCAGGTCTGCCGCCGGACGGTTGCCAATGACCCGTACGTCCGCCGTCAACAACTCCTGCTTCTTGCGAGCGGTGATCTCGGGAATGACGTGATCGATGGCTTCATGCAGGGCGCGCTCCAGCCGGTCAAGCT
>PLBD01000459.1 GCA_003135315.1 Acidobacteriaceae bacterium
CGGCATGTTGCACCTGGTGTTCGTGCGTTCGCCTTACGCGCACGCGAAGATCACCGGTATTGATGTTTCCGAAGCCGAGGCCCTGCCGGGCGTCGTCTGCACCTTGACGGGCCCGGAGATTACCCAGCTTATCGATCCCTTCTTCGAAATTGGTCCCGCGCCCAGCAATCGGATTCTCGACTACCCAATGGCTGTGGATCGCGTGCGCTATCAGGGAGAACCCGTCGCCGCCGTGATTGCCGAAACCCCTGCTATCGCCGAAGATGCCGCGGAACTCGTGCAGGTCGAGTACGAACCGCTGGAGGCGGTCATCGACAGCGAGGTGGCCGCCACCGACAAGACAGTTCTTCACGCCGCGATGGGTACGAACGTTGTCTGGCACGGTGTCTACGAATATGGCGACATCGCGCAGGCCTTTGCTGAGGCGGCGCACGTCATCCACATCGATCATCTGCACATGCATCGCTTCTCCAGCACGCCGCTGGAGAACAACGCGGTAATCGCGCAATGGGACGATAACGACGAACGGCTCTACTTCTGGAGCAACAATTCTTTCCCCACCATCGGCATCCAGTTGCTTGCGCCCGCGCTGCATCTGCGCATGGACCAGGTGCGGGTGCAGACCCACGACATCGGCGGAAGCTTCGGCATCAAGATCACCAACTACCCGCAGATGGCGGTTTGCGCACTGGCGTCGCGGAAAGCCAACGGGGCTCCGATCAAGTGGAGCGAGACGCGTTCCGAACACATGACCTCCAGCGCTCACGGCAACGAGCGCACCTTCCGCGACACCCGCGTCGCGCTGGATAAAGACGGCGTGATTCTCGCGGTGGACTCGCGGCATATCGACGACTGCGGCGCTTATCCGCGCTACGAGCCGCTAGGCTGCGTGATCTGGTCGCAGGTGACGCCGGCAACGTATCGCCTGAAGAACCTGCGCATCGATTTCGCCCAGGCAGTCACGAACAAGTGTCCTGTCGGCCCCAATCGCGGGTATTCTCGAATGCAGCACTTGTGGTTTCTGGAGCGCGTGCTCGATATCTGTGCCCACGAACTGCAAATTCCAGCCGACGAGATGCGGCTGCGCAATTACATTCGTCCCGACGAATTTCCTTACACCACGCCTAACGGTTGCATCTACGATTCAGGGAATTATCCGCGCATGTTGCAAGTCGCGAAGGACCTGATTGGCTGGGACAAATGGCAGACGGAGCGACCGAAGGCGCAGACGGAAGGTCGCTGGCTTGGCATCGGCATCGGCACCACGCTTGATTCCGGCACCAACAATTTTGGCCAAGCGCAGATCGTGAATCCGCAAGCGCCGTTCTCCGGCAACTCGCAGGCAGCCAACGCCAAGCTCGACATCTATGGCGAAGTGATCGTCGCTGTCGGCTCGGTGCCGCAAGGCCAGGGACACGAGACAACCGTCTCGCAGGTCGTGGCTGACATCCTCAATATCCCGCCTGAGCTGGTGAACGTGCGCGTCGGCTTCGACACCGAACGCAACGTCCACACCGGACACAGCGGAACCTACGCCAGCCAGTTTGCAGTCTCGGGACTCTCAGCGGTGAACGGCGCAGTGCAGCAACTGAAAGCCGAGATCAAGAAGTTGGCGGCGTTTGCGTTGCAAGCCAGCGAGGATGAGCTGGAGTTGAGCGTCGGCAAGCAGGGGCCGGAGGTGCGGGTTCGCGGCACGGAGAAGGCAATCCCNNCTGAACTGCCGCTACACCTGGCGCGCACCCTTCAAAGTTCCTGACGTGGCGAGGAAATACGGGAACCTCACGCTGACGTACTCGTCGCAACTGCACATTGCGGTGATCGAGATTGACAAGGAAACCTACATACCGAAGATTCTCGATTACGCAGCGGTAGACGACTGCGGCACGGTGATCAATCCCATGATTGTCGAAGGCCAGGTACAGGGCGCCACGGCGCACGGCATCGGCGCAGCGCTGATGGAAAACTGCGCCTACGACGAGAACGGCAACATGATGGCCTCGACCTTCAGCGACTACACGCCGATCACCGCCGTGAACATGCCGAATCTGAAATACGGCAACATCGAGACGCCCTCGCCGCACAGCTATAGCGGCGCCAAGGGCATGGGCGAGGGCGGAGGCGCGCCGCTGCACGCGATCAGCGCGGCGCTACAGGATGCGCTGTTTCGCGAGGGCATCGTCATCGACGATTCGCATAATAATGCCAGCACGTTGTATGAGCTCATTCAGAAGGGCCGTCGTGGAGAACTGAGGCCAAATGTGACGGTAGAGAGGAAATGAGTTCCGCTTATTTGTGAATCGTGGATCGAAGAAGCGTTCGCATCAAGGGGCCGACGATCCGCAATTCACGACCCACGAATCACCAGCTGATGAAGAAAATTCTCATCGTCGGAGCCGGAGCCATCGGCAGCCTTTATGCCGCGCATCTGGCGCGGGTCGCCGAGGTATGGGTTTTTGCCCGCCGTCCGGAGCATGTTCGCAGCATCAACGATCATGGTATTCGGGTCACCGGGCACAATGATTTTCATTCGCGGCTGCGGGCTTCCTCAGATGCGCGCGAGCTGCCGGACTTCGACTTTGGAATTGTCGCGACCAAAGCAAACCAGACGCGCGAGGCTTTTGCTCCGGTTGCGCATCTGTTTCGCAGCGGTGCGGTGCTTTCGGCGCAAAACGGCCTCGGCAGCGAGGAGGGCATTGCCGAGCTGATGCCTTCGGGCTATGTGATTCGCGGAACGACGTTTATGAGCGGCACGCGCTTTGCCGACGACCACGTACATTACGAACTGAACACGCCGACGTGGATGGGACCGTTCGAGCCAACCAACACCCCCTTTGAGATGGTTGAGGAATTAGCAGCGCTGATGAACGCATCCGGATTGAAGGCCGAAGCCCTGCGGGACGCGCGGCCGGCACAGTGGTCAAAGCTGATCTTCAACGCCTCGGTGAACGGCGTGTCAGCCTTGGCGGAACTGCCGCACTCGCCGCACTTTGCAGCGGAGACGCACTTCAGCGACCTCGGACACTTGCTGCACGATCTGATCGAAGAAGGCAAAACCGTGGCCGCAGCAGTTGGCATCGAACTGCACGAAGATCCCTGGACGATGAACCGTGTCGGCGCGCGCACCAATCATCCACCATCGATGCTTTACGATATTCGACACCGGCTGCCTACGGAAGTTGATTTTCTTGGCGGTGCGATCGCGCGTGAGGCGCAGCGCGCCGGTATTGCGGCGCCGTTGCACACGGCGCTCTATCGGCTGATCAAGGCCAAAGAGGCGAGCTGGGAATGGAAAAATGAGAACGTGCATGAAGACGTCGCCGTCAGCGGAAAATAGGGACGAAAAAGAATGACCTATCCCGTCGATACTCTGAAACTCCAACGCGTTCGCGACATGATGAAGGAGCGCGACCTCGACGTCCTGGTCGTGCGTGCGCCGGACAATATCGTGTACCTGACGAACTACTGGTGCATGAAGGGCTACGACATTGCGGTCTTTCCGCGCGACGGCGAGCCGACGCTTATCGCCATCGAGCCGCAGGAAGAAGACGCGCGCCGCACCTCATGGCCCCAGGACATCAGGCTGTTCAAGAGTTATGACGCCCGCGATCCACGCCCGCCGACCTTTCGCTCGCTCGACGTTGCCCTGACAGTCTTGAAAGAACGCGACCTCACCGGCAGGGTCGGCCTGGAGCTTTCGCAGGGAACGCAAAGTGCCGACCGCATGGTGGGTGAGCCGACTACCTGGACGCAGCCCTGGTTCGACGCATTCAAGCCAGTCGCGCGAGAGGTTGTCGACGCGACAGGACTGCTTGCGGAAGCGCGCGCGATTAAGACCGATCAGGAGATCGAACGGATGAGACTGGCCAATGAGCTTGCCGCGCTTGCTATGGAACATACCTTCGAGCGATTGCGTCCGGGCATGAAAGAGAGCGAAGTCGCCGCCATCTTCGAAGGCTTCGTGCATTCCACCGGCATCGGCTTCAGGGGCAAGGTTGAGATGGCGCGTGCCTTCACGCTGGTGTGGTCGGGCAAAGGCATTCGGACATTCACGGCGACGGGCGACCGTCCGGTGCAGGAGCACGAGCCCACGCTGTTCGAGATCTGGGTGTGCGTCGACGGCTACTGGAACGACCTGACGAAGAATCTCTGCCCGGGCGAGTTGACGCCGGAATATCACAAGCTACTGGATTTGCTGCTGGGGGTCTTCAATCAGGCAGCGGCGTTTGCCAAAGACGGCGCGAGCCTGCCCGATCTGGATCGTCTGATCCGCGCGCGGATTGCTGAGGGCGGCTATCCGGGACAACCTTCTCATGCGGTATGCCACGGTGTGGGAGCTCGCGCGCATGAGCCTCCTTACGCTCATCAGGCAGGCACCGGCACCATTCGCAAAGGCATGGTGCTGGCCATTGAGCCGGGGGTTTACTGGCCGGGCGGCGGCGGGCTGCGTCTGGAAGATAATTTCTGGATCACCGGCAATGGCAACGAGAAGCTGTGCTCGTTTCCCGACGATTTCCGGTTGGTGAATGCCGCTCATGCGGGGAAGGCTGCGCACTGATGGCGAACGCCGTAAAAGCGGTTCTATCTGACAATGTCAGAGAGGCGATCCTCGGTCGCATCCGCGAGGACGAGATTGTCTCCATGTGCTGCGACGTGATCAATATCCCCAGTCCCACAGGCGGGGAGTTGGCGATGGCCGAGTACATGCGTGGGGAATTTCAGAGGCTGGGACTGACGATCACGTGGCAGCCGGTGGAGGACGGACGCGCCAACGTCATCGGGCGGATGGAAGGCGAGGGCAACGGCCCGTGCCTGATGTTCAACGGCCACATGGATACTTCCAACACAGGCGACGAAAGCTTCCTCACCGGCATCGGTTACAAACCGCACGCCGTGGTGAAGGACGGCATGGTTTATGGCCTGGGCATTTACAACATGAAGGGTGCGCTGGCGTGCTATGTTCACGCGGTAAAGGCCCTGCTGGAAGCCGGAGTGAAGCTGCATGGCGACGTCATCCTGGGTGCGGTCTGCGGTGAAATCGAAAAAACTCAGTGGGGCGAGTTCCAGGGCAAAGAGTATCGCGGCTACGGGGCAGGCACGCATTACCTCGTCAGCCATGGTATTTTGCCCGACATGTGCGTCCTTGGCGAGCCCACCGACATGCAGATCGTGCTGGAGCATGCCGGCTCGATGTGGGTGCGCTTCGGCCTGACCGGGAACTACGTGCATTCCGCGTTTGCGCCGGGCAAGGAAGACCAGAACGCCATCCGCCGCATGTACCACGTTGTGGGAGAAGTAATGCGATGGGTTCCCGAGTGGCAGGAGCAGGCGCGCTGGGCCGGGAGTCCGGGATTCGTCAATATCGGATGCGTGCGGGCGGGACATCCCTGGCGAGCCAGCCGCACTCCGGAACGGGCCGACCTGTTTCTTGACGTGCGCGTGCCACCGACCATCAGCATGACCGACGCCCGCCGTGCAGTTAAGGAGCTATATCTGACAATGAAGGACAAGCATCCCGAATACGGACTTGAGTTCGAAACGTACGTGTCGGTTCCGGGAGCGACGATTGACGAGAACCATGCGATGGTGAAGGCCATCGAGAGAAACCATCAACACGTAGTGGGTAAGCCCCCGGTGCGCGATACGGTGCTGTGGTGTTCGGATGCGTCGGTGCTGTCGCGATTCGGATGTCCGACGGTGAACTATGGGCCGTCGAGCGGGCCGCGCGATCACGAAGGCGAGAAAGTTGCGATCAAGACGCTGGTGGATATCACGAAGGTTTACGCATTGACCGCGGCGGAGATATGCGGAGAAGACAGCAACTAGCAATTAGCCACTAGGAATTAGTGTTGATCGCATAAGCGGCCCTGATTTGTGTCAGGGGAAGAACTTTGGCGCACCGACTGGGCTTTAGCCCTGTGGAACTAGCCCTCAGGGCTAAAGCCCAGGTCTTTATCGGCATAGTTGCGGCACGGCTGAAGCCGTGCCCTGATACAAAGCGATCCAAGAGCGATTGTTCGGCAGCCTGTGAAGCCGTGTCCTGATACGAAGCGGCTTGGCTCATTGCTAGTTGCTAACTGCTAATTGCTAACTGCTAATTGCTGAGGGAGTTCATTTGCCCAGTTCCACTGAGATCCAACGCCGCTACGACAAAATTCGTGGCGCGATGCGCGAGCAGAGCGTCGACGCACTCATCGTCTGCGGCAATCAGTATGCCGGGTTCGAGGGGGCGGTGTTTTACACCTCGGGCTTCGAGATCGTTCATCGCTATGTCCACGTGCTGATCCCGCTCGAAGGCGAGCCCACGCTGCTGTTTCCCCAGGAGGCGCGCTGGATCGGCGACAAGGAGAAGCCGTTCGTGAAGGAAAAAGTCTGGGCTGAGATTCCCGGCCGCTGGCTGCGCGAGCGCGCCCAGGACGCAGCCTGGAAGCGCGTGGCTGTCTATGGTCTCGACTACATCATGGCGGTGCGCGATTATCGCGAGCTGCAGCAGGGGTCGTTCGAACTTGTTCCCTTCGACTTTCATTTCGACATGGCGCGTGCCGTCAAGAGCGAAGAGGAACTGGTGGAGATTCGCGACTCCATGGACATCATCCACGAAGGCTTCCGGGCATTGCTGGAGGGCTTCGCCCCGGGCAAGACCGAGGCGGAGATCATGGCGCCCGCCGTGGAAGTGTTCTTCGCGCGCGGCGCCGGGCCTCGCATGATGAACATCGTGCTCTCCGGGGAAAACGGCGAAGCCGAGGCGCACTTCAAAGTGCCGGGACATCGCCGTGTCGGCGCCCGTGACCTGATGCTCTATTCGCTGGAAATTGCGGGAGCGGGCGGTTATTGGGTCGAGTTCTCGCGCGCGCTCATCGCGGGTGAGCCCAGCAAGCGCACGCTGCAAATGGCCGATGTCTATCCTGACGCCATGGAGGCCGCGCGAAGACTAATGCATGATGGCGTGCTCGCCTGCGAGGTGCACCAGGTTGTTGCCGACACCTTCGCACGCCACGGGTTCGCGCTGGGACATCTCTCGGGACATTCGATCGGAACGACAATGATCGAACATCCGGCCATTGGAGCGAAGAGCCAGATCGAGCTCAAGGAAAACATGATATTTTCGCTGCATCCTCAAGTGATTGATAAAGATGGAAGCGTCTGCCTTTACACCCAGGACACGTTTCGCATCGGCAAAAGCGAGGGTGAGAATCTGAGCAACATCCCGTGGAAGTTCTATTCCAAAGCTGACGCACAGCAGCCGGTGAGCAAGGCATGAAGAAAGTTCTGGTGGTGGGCTGCGGCGCGATTGGCAGCCTCTTCGCCGCCCATTTGGCGAAGGGCGGCGAAGTGGAAGTTTACGCCTTCGACTCATCGCAGCCGCACGTAGATGCGATCAATCGCAGCGGGCTGCGGCTGTCGGGTGCGGCGCAGATGCACGTCAAACTGGCAAAGGCCAGCACCGATCCGGCGGAGCTGCCGGTCTGCGACTACGGCGTGGTAGCCACGAAGGCAATTCACACTGCGAGTGCGATCAAGGCTGCGGCCCGCTGCTTCGGCTCCCACAGCGTGGTATGTTCCGTGCAGAACGGCGTGGGCAATGAGGAGATCATCGCTGGACATGTGAAGTACGTGATCCGCGGAACGACGTTTCCTGCTGGTCACATTGTCGAACCGGGCCACGTTGGTTTCGACATCAAGGGCGACACATGGATCGGCCCGTTCGAGCCGACGAGCACGGAGATGGAGCGTGTTGAGGAGTTGGCGGGATACCTGACGCGAGGCGGTATGAACACGATTGCCCTGGTGGACGCGCGCGGCGCGCAGTGGACAAAACTAATTTTCAATGCGGCGACGAATCCAGTCGGGGCGCTCACACGATTACATCATGGGGCGGCAACGCGGTTTCCGCCGACGGGCGAATTATTCGAGGCCCTCATCCAGGAAGGCGAGGCGGTCGCCAAGGCGATGGGAGTGGAGTTGCACGGCAATCCGAGAGATCTGGTCGCCAAGGGTGCGAATGCTCCCGGCAAGCACAAGGCCAGCATGTTGCAGGATGTGCTCGCCGAGCGCACGAGCGAGGTCGACTTCATGAATGGCGCGATTGTGAAGTGGGGAGAAAAATACGGCGTGCCCACGCCGCTGAATAAGGCCATGTGGGCACTGATGAAGGGGCTGGAGCATTCCCGGGCGGAAGAAGGGCGCTGAGCGCGGTTGGCTAGGTTCGCTCTTCACCAGAATGGCGTTACCACAATCGCGATTGATCGGATACAAGGGATCGAAGAATCGGTGTCGTCCCTACGGGACTCGGGGATCTTTTTTCTACTCTACCCAGCACTGCGCCTGCGGCTCCGTGCTGGGCTAGACTGTTTCGCGCCTACGGCGCTCTTTTCGTTGCGTCTTGTTCCAGCGATGCAACCGAGAGCGGCGTTTCGTGACAGACTCTTACGCCCTGGGCTAAAACAAATTTCGCCCTTCGGCCTGGACCGTAGAGTTCGTGCACTGATTCGATGATGCGGTTTGGCGAGCAGGGGCGATGGCCAACTGCGAGTTGCTAATTGCCGGGTCGTGTTGCTAATTGTCTCCGGCGAAAAGCGAAAAGCGAAAAGCGAAGAGCGAAGAGCGTTACCAACAACCGACGAAAGGCAATATCCAACTCATGTCCGTTCCTTTTCGAATTGGCGTACTGCAATTGAGCATGGAGCCGTTGCAGCAAACCGTGCGCATGGCGCAGGCTTGCGAGCGCGCGGGCTTCGACATCTTCTGGCTGGCCGAGGCGTATCCCTGGTGGCGCAAGCACGGCTTCGAAGCTCGTTCCTCGACCGCCATGACCGCGGTGATTGCCGCACAGACGCAGCGCATCACGATTGGCTGGGGAATCATCTCGCCCTACACTCGACACCCGGTGCAGATCGCCATGGAAGCGCGGGTGATGCAGGACGCCTGCGGCGATGGCCGCTTTCTCCTGGGACTCGGCGCCTCGAAGATCTTCATGAAGGAAATTGGCGAAGGCGAGAAGGGAAGAGATGCGGGGCCGGCGGTCGTCATGCGCGAGAGCATCGAGATCGTCGAGGCGATGCTCGCGGGGGAAGCTGTGGAATACCACGGCAAGGCGTTCGACGCATCAGCCCCTGCGCTTAAGGCCGATGCCCACGTCTCGCGGGCGCGCGTGCCCATCTATGTTGGCGCGACGGGGCCGGTGCTGCAACGGCTTGCGGGATCGCATTC
>PLBD01000074.1 GCA_003135315.1 Acidobacteriaceae bacterium
GACCTGGAACCGATATGCCTACGTTGCGAACAACCCACTAAGCTATATCGACCCGCTAGGTTTGCATTGGGACTGTACTAGCCTTGTGAGTGGCTTGTGCTCGTGGGAGACGGACCCGTCGGGCGGCGGTACCGGTGTCGGGGCACCCTGTACTGGGTGCGGTGGTGGCGGAAGCGGTCCCGGTCTATGGTGGGGTCCGGGGGAATTCGACCTGCTTTCACTCCCGGTCTATAACGCCAACCTCCCCGGTCAGCTTGCATCCTATAGCAATACGTTGGTATTTGACCCAGAGCAGATCACTCCTGTTGGCGCACCGCCGCAACCCACGCAATCTGACATGGTGGGACTTAGCTATGCAATCCTGCCAAACAGCACCGGCATATTCCTTCCGGGCACCGAAGGATATTGGGCAGTTGGTGGTGGTGTAGGCGCCGCAAACAACGGGACTCCGCAGCAGCCCCAGCGACCGCAGAAACCACAACCACAGCAACCACAGAAGCGTTCAACGCTTGAAACGGTTTGTGGGAACTGGAATTTGATAAACGGCTCTTGGGCTTCGATCAACTTTGGGCTCTGGTTGGCCAGTGTGACGCCTGCCGCCCCGGCGGCTGCTCCAACTGCAACGGTATCAAGCACATTGAATGCCATCTCTGGACTTGGACAGTTTGCCGTTTGTCCGTAGCGGCGTGAGTGGCTTGACCTGTTCGTACTTACGGGCTTGCGGCACCTTTTATTCAAGTTCCGAAGCTCTTTTCAGAAGCGGTAACAGACTGGTTTTATGGCCCGAACGTAGGGACGAGGGATACTAGAATGGCAAGCACAGATTTCGGTCGAAACTATTTTTCGAAACCACCACAGAAATCCTTCTACTTCTGGTCAAACACGATTTGGCTGCTGGTCGTCCTCAGCATGGCTCTGCTTTTCGGAAAACACTTTTACGGTCGGATGAGTCCAGGCGGGCTGTGGTGGCTATGCTTGTCTGTTGCAGCCCCTATTATCTTATGGCTTCGAGCTTGGCAATCCCATACCAAGCTGAGTGAGATGAGCCTCAAGGACCGCGGTTCTGACTTGGAAGGTCAGGCGCGCCTTGATACGGCCCTCACTGAAGCTGCCTACCTTGAGAACACGGGTCTCGGCATAGCCCTGTTTGTCCTCACAACGGCGCTCATCGGTTTCTCGAAGGTTCTAGGAAAATGAACTGCGGCAGTTAAGGCGTCCGGGATAACGGATTGCGGCCCAGTCCCAACTGGCCGGGTGCCGATTCCGTTCCCAATTCCGGGATTTCCAGCCCGCTGATCCTGACCCGACGGTGTGGCGTTTCGTGGGGTTACTGTGCCGGTGTCGGGGAAGGTCAAACCCTGCGCCGCCTACGGCGTCGGGTGTGAGGGTGAGAGACACGACACCCCAACTTGGGAGCTGTGCAGCAACCTGCGGTTGCTGTGGGTGAACCTGTTGAAACGAGAGCCTGCTAAACGAAATCCCGCTAATCCGGCTGCTGTCTGGCCGCCGCCAAAGTTAACCGCCGTAAACCTGTTGATTCCTTTCGCCGAATAGCTCACCATAGGAGGAACTTGGTTCCAGCAGTGAGGTAGTTCCCCTGGTGCAGTTCCTTCCCTGGTTGTGGTCTGTAATCGTGGTTTCCTCCTTTGGCGGTGATCGATGGTGAAGCCGCCCCTTCGCACAAAAACAGTGGGCACGAAACTGAGCGAGCCGGAGTACGCGCAGCTGGAGGCCGCTGCGCGCGAGCGCGGCCTGACCGTGAGCGAGTGGTGCCGCACGGTGCTGCTGGCCAGCGGGAACGGACACGCGACGAAATCCGCCGAGCCGACCGGAAGCGATCAGGCGCTGATGGCCGAGCTGGTGGCGTTGCGCACGATCCTGCTGAACGTGCTCTATAAGCAAGCCAACGGCGAGCGGCTGACGGCAGAGGAGATGCAACGGCTGATCGAGCGGGCCGATGCCGACAAACTGAAGAAGGCGCAGGCGCGGCTAGAGCAGGCGGCAGGCAGTGGGGTGAAGGGATGAGGTTGGGTCGCGCGGAATATCAGGGCCGAGGCCGGCCGACGAGGTGGCCGGTATCGAGTCTGGGAGTGCTGGTGATCGCTGTCGTGGCGGGCATCGGCATCTTCACCATCCAGAACGGGGTGATGTGGACGCCGTTGCAGCGCTGGTACTGGGGTCAATACCTGAACACGGAAATCTTCCCGACGCGGGCCAGCGATCCGCCGGGCCACTATCGCCTGCTTGCGAAGGTGGACCGGCACGGGCAGCAGCGCATGGCCATCGATGCCGACGTGGTGCCCACGCGAACTGTAGGGCGGCAACTGATCCCGTTCGTGCTTTCGGCGCAGGCGCGGCAAGCCGGAGCGGTCGAGCTGGTGGTGGACACGGTGCGCTACACGAGCCAGCAGATGCACGAGATGCTGGCGGAGTGGATTTACGACCATCAGTCGCCCGACGATCTGATACGACCTGCGTGGATGAGTGCGGTGGGGGTGTTCGTGCTAGGGCTGGTGCTGGCCATCCCGCGCGATCGCGCGCGACTGCACATGCTGGAGCACGGACGCAGGCTGAAAGGTCCGCAGATGGTCACGGTGAAGGAGTTCAATCGCTGGAGCCGGGCGGACGGCATCGGCTTCGTGACCAGCGAGCGAAAACAAATGCTCTCGATCCCGCGCGGCTTCGAGAGTAGCCACATGATGATTATGGGCGACAGCGGCACGGGCAAAAGCGCGCTGTTGCGTCAGGTGTTGATGCAAATCGCCGAACGGGGCGAGACGGCCATCGTGTACGATCCGGCGCTGGAATACACGCCGCAGTTTTACCAGCCCGCGCGGGGCGATCTGGTGCTGAATCCCCTGGACGCGCGCTGTCCCTTCTGGTCACCGAGCGCTGAGGTGATGCACGAGGCGGAGGCGCTGACTCTGGCCACGTCCCTGTTTCCCGACAAGCCGAGGGAAAACACGTTCTTCGTGGAAGGCCCGCGAAAAATCTTCGCCCACTTGCTGACGCTGAAGCCGACGCCGGAAGAGCTGGTGTGGTGGATGAGCCACGAGGACCAGCTAGACCGCAAGCTGGAAGGCACGGAGCTGGCGACGTTCCTCTATCGCGGCGCAGGCCCGCAGCGCGGCGGGGTGCTGGGCGCGCTTAACATGGTAGCCGACAGCCTGAAGCTGCTGCCCAAGGAGAGCGAGACCAAACAGCGCTGGACAACCGAGGAATGGTCCAAGCAGCGGAGCGGCTGGCTGTTTCTGACTTCCATTCCGCGCTTCCGCGAGCGGCTGTTGCCGCTGACCAGCCTGTGGCTGGACACGCTGGTGCTGCGGTTGATGAACCAGGGCGATCCCGCGACGCGGCGGGCGTGGTTCGTGCTGGACGAGCTGGCCAGCTTGCAACGGCTGCCGCAGTTGCACACGGCGTTGACGGAGAATCGCAAATCCAACAACCCGGTGGTGATCGGCTTTCAGGGCCGCAGTCAGTTAGAGGTGCGCTACGGGCATGAGGCCGAAGCCATGCTCTCGCAGCCTGCGACCAAAGTCTTTTTACATACCAGCGAGCCGCGCGCGGCGAAGTGGATCTCCGACACCATCGGCGAGGTGGAGATGGAGCGCTTCAAAGAGACGCTGAATGTGGGACAGTTCCCACGCGGCGGCAGATCGCGGAGCCAGCACACGGAGCGGCGCGTGGAGCCGCTGGTGCTGCCCTCGGAAATCCAGGGGCTGCCGCGCCTGCACGCGCTCGTGAAGGTGGACAATCTGGTGGTGCCGTTCAGCTTCCCTTATATCGAGCTGCCGAAGCGAGAGGCGGCGTTCATCGAGCGAGGGACAAAACCGCAGCAGCTAAAGGAAAAAAGCACTCTGGGGACCACTGCGCCTACGAGCAGTGTGCCGGCATACGAGCAACGTCCGCGCGAGATCGAGCCAATGGCGGAAAAGACAAAAGCGGCGGCGGCCAATTCCAATTCCAACGAGCAGCAGCCGTTCTTCGAATAGCAGGGTAAATCATGCTGACCATCTCCAAGCCTCTGAGTTCCAGCCAGGCGCAGGCATACCACAAAGAGCAGTTCGCCAATGCGCGGGAAAACTACTACAGCGAGGGCGAGCGCATACACGGCGAGTGGCACGGCCAATTAGCACAACAATGGAGCCTCCAGGGTGAGGTTCAGGAAGAGCACTTCCGGCGCTTGAGCGAAGGCCAGCATCCGCTCACCGGCGAGCAGTTGGTGCGGCATCAGACGCCGCGCGAATACACCAACGAACGGGGCGAGCAGGTGCGTTCGATGGAGCACCGCGCGGGTTGGGATGCAACGTTCTCGGCACCGAAGAGCGTATCGCTGACCGCACTGGTTGGCGGAGACGAGCGGGTGAGCCAAGCCCATCGCGAAAGCGTGCGGGTGGCGCTGAATCAGATGGAGCGTTATGTGGAGGCGCGGATCGGCGGCAACCATCCGCCAGAGACTACGGGCAAATGGGTAGCCGCGAAGTTCGAGCATGATTCCAGCCGGCCGGTCGATGGCTACGCGGCGCCGCAGCTGCACACGCATGTTGTGTTCTTCAATCTCACCGAAACCCAGGATGGTGAAACCCGCGCTCTGCAACCGCACGAGCTGTATCGCACACAGCAGTATGCGACGGCGGTGTATCGCTCGGAGCTGGCGGTGCGGCTGAAGGAGATGAGCTACGAGATCGAGCACGGCAGGAGCGGGCAGCCAGAGATCAAGGGTTACACGCGGGAATACCTGGAGGCATCGAGTCCGCGCAGCCAGCAAATCCGGGAGCACCTGGAGGAGCAGGGCTTGCGCGGAGCGGCGGCGGCGCAGATCGCCGCGCACCAGACACGCGAGGACAAACTGCCGTCGCTGTCACACGAAGAAATGCGGGCCAGGCATCAGGAGATGGCGGAAGCCTTCGGCCAGCAGCCACAGCAGGTGATACGCGCGGCGCAGGAGCGCGGGCCGCAGCAGGAGCAGGACGCAGAGAAAAAGCTCACGCACATCGATTCGGCACTGAGCTACTCGCGCGAGCGCAACATCGAGCGTGAAGCCGTAGCCGATGAGCGCGAGCTGATGCGCGATGCCTTGAAGCGTTCGATGGGCGAGGCCACGTTCGCCGAGGTGAAGGCACAGTTTGAAAAGCGCGTGGAGTCGGGCGAGCTGATCGAGGTCACCAAACGCGGGCCAGGGCGGGCCTTCACCACCGGCGAGATGTTGCAATACGAACGCGAGACCATCCAGCGAATGCGCGCCGGACAAAATCAACATGAGGCGCTGGCCAGCTTCGAAACACGGCGGGAGATCGAGCGGGAGCATCCGCATCTGAGCGTTGGCCAACGTGCGGCTGTGGAGCAGATCCTTTCCAGCCGCGACCAGGTTACAGGTTTAGAAGGCGTGGCAGGCGCGGGCAAAACTACTTCTTTAGCTGCCGTCCGGGAAGCCGCCGAGCGGGAATACTATCGCGTAGAAGGATTCGCGCCCACATCGCGCGCGGCCCAGAAGCTGGCAGAAGCGGGCATCGAATCAGGCACGCTGCAGCGGTATCTGGCGCGCAGCGATGAGCCTAGCGATGGACAGAAACGGCTCTATGTTCTCGACGAGTCCAGCCTGGCATCGAGCAAGCAAATGAATGAGTTTCTTAACCGATTAGGCGAGCATGACCGGGTGCTGCTGGTGGGCGACGTGCGCCAGCATCAGGCAGTCGAAGCGGGGCGTCCCTATCAGCAGCTACAAGAAGCGGGAATGCAAACCGCACGCCTGGATGAGATCGTGCGGCAGCAGGACCCGGCGTTGCGGGAAGCCGTGGAGCAGTTGGCGCGCGGCGAAGTGAAAGAAGCGATCCACAACCTGGACCGGCAAGGGCGGGTGCATGAGATCGTTGACCGGCACGATCGCTTGCGCGAGATGGCGCGTGAGTATGCGGCGCGCCCGGAGGGAACGCTGATCGTCTCGCCCGACAACGACTCGCGCCGCGAGATCAATACTCTGACCCATCGTGAGCTACAGGAGCGCGGTGTGGTGGGAACGGAAGAGCACGCGGTGAAAGTGCTGCAAGCGCGGCAGGAGCTGACGGGCGCAGATCGCGCCTGGGCCGGGCAATATGACGAAGGCGATGTGGTGCGCTACGCCAAAGGCAGCGCGAGACTAGGCATCGAGCCAGGTGAATATGCGCGCGTCGAGCGCGTGGACACGAAACAAAATCTGATCACCATCGAACGCGCTAGCGGTGAGCAACAGAGCTATGATCCGCGCCGCTTGCAAGGTGTGGCCATCTACCGGGAGAACGAGCGCGCTATCAGTGAGGGCGAGCGGGTGCAGTTCACTGCGCCAACCAAAGAGCTGCGGGTTGCCAATCGCGAGCTGGGCACCATCGAGAAAATCAACGACGCCGGCGACGTGCGAATCCGCATGGACTCAGGGCGCGAGGTCGAGTTCAACATCCGCCAGCATCCGCATCTGGATTACGGGTACGCGCTGACCAGCCACAGCAGCCAGGGACAGACTGCCGACCGCGTGTTGATTCACATCGACACCGAACGCGGCCAGCAACAGGTGAACAGCCGCACGGCTTACGTTTCGATCTCGCGCGGACGCCATGATGCGCGCATTTACACCAACGATAAAACTGATCTTCCTTACCAGCTGAGCCGGGACGTTTCACATCGCACGGCGATCCAGCCGGGAGAAGACACGGCGCAAAAGATCGAGCCTGCCCAGGCCCAAATGCAGCAACCGGCGCAATCGCAAGGTCAGGCGCAAGGCATGGGCGTGTAGCAGGGAGTAAATCTCTCATTTTTTCCGCCGAGAGTGTACGGAGCGCGGGAGGCCAGTCAAGGCTCTGCGCTTCGCTCCGATGAACGCGCACAGAACGCGCGGCCTTGACTCGCCCCCCTTCTGCGCTCCTGTTGGCTTCCAGCTATGGAAAAAATGAAAGAAAAAATGGGAGGGGAAGTTAGCCAGCAACTCCCTTTAGAAATCCATCGATAGTCTTCAACAGATAGTTCTGCTGATGGGGCGGCAGCTTCTCAATCTTCTCCATGCGACGCTGCACCCGCAGGCTGGGTTTCCGGCGAAGCGGAGAGCGGGCACCGTTCGGTTGCAGCAGTTCGTCGGTAGTGGTTTCCAGCGCATTAGCAAAGCGCACGATCATCTCTGCGTTCAAGCGGAGCCTGCCTCGCTCATAATCGGAAAGCAGGGTCTGGGTAATGCCGACACGTTCGGCCAACTCGACCTGAGTCCAGCCGCGTTCCTTCCGTAAACGCGCCAGGCGTTCGCCTGGAGTCTCTGTTACCGATGCCCGAGCGGAATCCGATGTGTTTTTTCGAACCATGATGGCGAGAGTGTAAGGGTAGGTTTGCATATCGCGGATGCTCCCTCTTGACGAATACCGGATTTTAACGTATTTTTCGATCAAGTTGAAATGGCGTATTTTTTACGATTTTACGCTTGACAAGGTTTTGGTAGAAACCCTGAAAACGGAAGGAGGCGAGCCGATGCCAAATGTTCCGCCCGAGCTGAAGGAGCGGCTGAAACGAGAGGTATCGATTCAACGGCTGGCCGAGACGCGAGGGATCAAGCTGCACCGCGCAGGCAAAGAACTGATCGGCCTCTGTCCCTTCCATAAAGACACCCATCCCAGCCTGAATATCGATCCGGTGAAGAATGTCTGGCATTGCAAGGGCGCGTGCAACGAAGGCGGCGATGTTCTGCTGTGGGTGATGCGGGCCGAAGGGGTCAGCTTTACCCATGCAGTCGAGCTGTTAAAACGCGATTACCTTCCTTCCGCCGTCAGCCCGGAGCAACCGCCGCCGAAACTCTCCACCGTGCCTAAGCTACCGCCTCTGTTCGAAGCGACAGCGGATGACAACAAGCTGTTGCATCGCGTGGTGGAGTTCTACCATACGAAGCTCAAGGAATCGCCGGAGGCGCAGCAGTACCTGGCCAAGCGTGGGCTGCTGAATACCGAGATGTTCGAACGCTTTCGTTTGGGTTACTCCGATCGTTCACTGGGCTATCTGGTGCCGCAGAAAAACCGCAAGCTGGGGGCCGACCTGCGCGGGCGATTGGAGAAGCTGGGGATTTTCCGTGAAACCAGCGGGCACGAGCACTTTCGCGGTTCCATCGTGATCCCCATCATCGATCAGCAGGGCCGAGTCCGGCAGATGTATGGACGCAAGATCACGCCTAATCTGCGGGCGGGAACACCCGACCACCTGTATCTGCCAGGGCCGCATAACGGGGTGTGGAACGAAGCAGCGCTGATCGCTTCGAAAGAGATCATCCTGTGCGAAGCGCTGATCGATGCCCTGAGCTTCTGGGGTGCAGGCTTTCGCAATGTGACCACCAGCTACGGCGTGAACGGCTTCACCGAACAGATCAAGTCTGCATTCCAAAAGCACGGCACCCGGCGAATCTACATCGCCTATGACCGCGACGACGCGGGCGACCGTGCTGCCGTCCAGCACGCTGAAGAACTGATGGCGATGGGCATCGAGTGTTTCCGGGTGCTGTTCCCCAAAAGCATGGACGCCAACGAATACGCGCTGAAAGTAACGCCTGCGCCGAAGAGCCTGGGGGTGATGCTCAACAAAGCTGAATGGCTGGGCAAAGGTACGCGGCCCAGCATGGCGGTGATCGAGCCGACGCCGGCAGCGCCGAGCGTCGAAAAACTACTCGCGCCGCCAGCCATCGAAACGACGATCCTGCCAGAGCCGCTCCCCGCCGAATCCTCCACCGTTCCAGCTCCAACAGCAGCAACAGAAGAAGAATCAGAAGCAGCAGCTAAGGAAAAAATCTCTGCGCCAGTTCTTTCTTTAGCTGCCGATGTTGCTGTTCCGCAGCCCAGCGAAGCAGCCGTGCAGAGCGTAACCCCGACCGCCGCCCCTGCCGCTTCCGTCGTCGAAGTGCCCACCGAAATCAATGGCGACGAGATCACGATCACGCAGGGCGACCGCCGCTATCGCATCCGGGGCCTGGCCAAGAACATGAGTTACGAACTGCTGCGGGTGAACATCTTCGTATCCGGCAGCAACCTGCACGGCGAGTTTGGCTATCACGGTGACACCTTCGACCTGAATCTGGCGCGGCAGCGCTCGGTGTTCATCAAGCAGACAGCGGAAGAGCTAGGGGTGAAAGAAGAGATCATCCATCGCGACCTAGGCCGCGTGTGGCTGAAGCTGGAGGAGCTACGAGATCGGCAGATCAAGCAGGCCCTGCAGCCCGGCGAAGAAGCCATAGAGATGACAGCGGAGGAAAAATCGGCCGCGCTTGAGCTGTTGCGCGATCCGCATCTGCTGCAGCGCATCGTGGCCGACTTCGAGCGCTGTGGCGTGGTGGGCGAAGAGACGAACAAGCTGGTGGGCTATGTGGCCACCGTGTCGCGTCACCTGGAGTCGCCCTTGGCGGTGATCGTGCAATCCTCTTCAGCGGCTGGCAAAAGCTCGCTCATGGAAGCGGTGCTGGCATTCCTGCCCGATGAGCAGCGAGTGCAGTACTCAGCCATGACCGGACAGTCGCTGTTTTACATGGGCGAGTCCGATCTCAAGAACAAAGTACTGGCCATCGTGGAAGAAGAAGGAGCGCAGCGCGCCGCCTATGCGCTCAAGCTGCTGCAATCGGAAGGCGTGCTCACCATCGCCTCGACTGGCAAAGACGCTACCACGGGACGGCTGATTACGCATCAGTACCGTGTCGAAGGACCGGTGATGATCTTCCTCACCACGACAGCAATCGACTTGGACGAAGAGCTGTTGAACCGTTGTCTGGTGCTGACGGTGAACGAGGACCGCGAGCAAACACAGGCTATCCATCGCAAGCAGCGGGAAGCACAAACACTGGAGGGCCTGCTCGCCCGGCATGAACGCGAAGAGGTCCTCAAGCTGCATCGCAATGCACAGCGGCTGCTCAAGCCGATCTTCGTGGCTAACCCCTACGCCCGCGAGCTGACCTTCCTCGACAGCCAGACACGTACCCGCCGGGATCACATGAAGTATCTGACCCTGATTCGCAGCCTGGCGCTTCTCCACCAGCACCAGCGGCCACGAAAGACGACCAGCTCTCGCGGCAAGCCGGTGGAGTACATCGAGGTCACGCTGGACGATATCGCCATGGCCAACCAGCTTGCGCATGAGGTCCTGGGGCGCTCGCTGGACGAGTTGCCCCCGCAGACCCGGCGCTTGCTGCTGTTGATCGATGACATGGTGAGCCGCATCTGCGAAGAGCAGAAGATCGAGCGCTCCGAATATCGCCTCAGCCGCCGCGATGTGCGCCAGTACACCGGCTGGGGCGACACGCAGTTGCGCGTGCATCTGCATCGCTTGGAAGAGCTGGAGTATCTGCTGGTGCATCGAGGCGGACGCGGCCAGAGCTTCGTTTACGAGCTGCTGTTCGATCGACAACAGGAGACCGGCAAGCCGCAGTTGCCCGGTCTGATCGAAATCGAAAAGCTCAGGACCTGCAACTACGACAGAAAGAACGCGGAGTCTGGGAGCCAGTTCGCGGCCTCATCGCGGGGTCAAAATGGGGGGAGCGCGGCGGGTGCGCGGAGTGAAGAAACCCCAGTCTCTATGCGGCGAGAACGCGATCTTTACGAAAATCTCGAAGAAATCACTTCCGGGGAGCAGCTAGAAAATCGCATCGTAGTCGTACCCCCGACACGTAGTAATGGCGCGCATGTGCTCGCCGCGGGGGTGAGCGAATGACACGCCAAAGCCGCCGCGGGCGCAGGAAGCGCACAACCCAACCGGCTCCCACGAACCCGCTGGAGGCCATGCTCGCTGACTATCTTCGCTGGAGCCAGGTGCGCAACCACTCAGAAGCAACGGTGCGCAATCGCCGCGTACACATCGGGTTCTTCCTCAACTGGTGCGTCGAGCGCGGACTGCAAGAGCCGGTCGAGATCACGCGGCCTGTGCTGGAGCGCTATCAGCGATATCTGTTTCACTATCGCAAGAAGAACGGCGAGCCGCTCAGCTTCCATAGCCAGCACTCGCGGCTTGCGCCCGTGCGAGTTTGGTTCAAGTGGCTGGTGAAGCAGAACTATCTGCTGGCCAATCCCGCCAGCGAAATCGAGCTACCGCGCTTGGGCTTTCGGCTGCCCTCGGTGCTAACCATCGCCGAGGCCGAGCAGGTGCTGGCCCAGCCTGATATCAACGATCCGCTGGGACTGCGCGATCGCGCCATCCTGGAAACGTTCTACTCGACCGGGATGCGACGGCTGGAGCTGATCCACCTGAAGCTGTTCGATCTGGACCTGGAGCGCGGCATCGTCACCATCCGCCAGGGCAAGGGCAAGAAAGATCGCGTGATCCCAATCGGAGACCGCGCCGTGGCCTGGATACAAAAATATCTCCGCGAAGCCCGGCCCACGCTGGCACTCGAACCCGATGACGCCACGCTGTTCCTATCGGCTGACGGAGTGCCCATCGGTCGCGATCATCTGACCTTCATGGCGCGCGGCTACATCGCCCAAGCGAAGATCGGCAAGATGGGAGCCTGTCACCTGTTCCGCCACACCATGGCCACGCTGATGCTGGAAAACGGTGCCGACATACGTTTCATCCAGCAGATGCTTGGGCACGCGAAACTTTCCAGCACGCAGATTTACACCCAGGTATCGATCCGCATGTTGAAGCATGTGCACACGGCGACTCACCCGGCACAGCTACAGAAACCCGAATCGCTCGCGAAAGAGGACGCCGCGTCAAGCGAACTCAGCAAGGAGGAGCTGTTCGCAGTCCTGGCTCTGGAAGCCGAAGAAGAGAACCAGGAGAAAGGATGACGGTATAATCGCGCCATGGCCGACCCGGTGATCCACATCTCGGAAGAAGAAGCCGCCCGCGACTTCGCCGGCCTCATGGCCCGCGTGCGGGCCGGCGTCGAAGTCGTCATCGAGAGCGACACGCATCCGACAGCGGTTCTCCGCGCGGCGGAGCCGCCGCGCCGGTCCATCTCCGAGTCCATCGCGCTGGCCGAGGCGCGCACCAAAGAGCTGGGCTACAAGCCGGTGATGGACGCCAGCTTCGCCGCCGATCTGGAAGAGATCATCCGCAACCGCAAGCCCCGCGACACGTCGGCATGGGACTGACACCTTGGGCCTGATCCTCGATACCAGCATCCTGATTGAAAGCGAGCGGCGCGGCGAAGGCGTGGAAGATATCCTCCGCCGGGTGCGGGAGGCGCACGGCGAAACCGATATCGCGCTCTCGGCCGTCAGCGCGGTGGAGCTGACGCACGGCATCTATCGCGCCAGAAGCGACGCTGACCGCGACCGGCGGCGCGTCTTCGTGGAGGGCGTCTTCCATGACCTGATCGTGTATCCTCTGACCCTGGCAGTCGCCCAGCTTGCCGGACGTATCGAAGGCGAGCAGGCGGCCAGGGGTGTTTCCATCGCTATCGAAGACCTGCTTATCGGGGCAACCGCCCTCCATCTCGGCTTCGATGTGGTGACGCTCAACCTTCGGCACTTCCAGGCGATCCCCGGCCTCAGCGTTCTCTCCCTGTAGCAGGTTCCCGAAAAAATCACTGACGCGGACTTGCCCGGCTGACTACAATGAGCACGTGCTGGCTCCGCAAACTGAAAGCGAGGTTCTTTCTTTAGCTGCCTGCCGTGAGCTAAGCGAAAACTCGCGTCTGGGGGTCGCGACCAAAGTTAACGCAGAGGAACCTGGGTTGCTGTGCGTTAACTCGCAGAGCACGTTGGGGATGCACGTCAGCTTGCCGGAAAATCGCGGCGGATCACGTATACAGACCTGGAACCGATATGCCTACCTGATGAATAACCCGCTGAACGCAACTGATCCGCTTGGACTGTACTGTGGGGTGGACGGGATTGGCGTTAATAACAGGGGCCTGTTTGGTAGCTGCGGGGGCGACGGACCTGGGGATGATAACCAAGACCCTTGGGACACGATCTCCGTCTGCATCGGCTGTTTTCCCGGCCCATCTCCTGGACCGATTCCGGGGCCGTCTCCGCAGCCGCCCCCCGCACCGCAACCCCCTCAGCAGCCGATCAATTTCCCGAATGAGACCCTCGGGTTGCCCAACGGCTTCCCGACCAATCCCTGGGGAATTCTGTCAGCATTCCTACCATCGAATCTGCCGTGTCCGGCAGGGCTCAGCTCTTTGTGCGCCGGAATCAGTCCATTCTTGGACGCGGAGGCTGCACAAACAGCTCAACCGGGGCCGGGTGGTAACAAATGCACCAAGTTTGATCTAACGGAGCAGTTTTGCGAGTTAGGCTGCAGCGGACGGGCTGCCACCGTTGTGTTATATACGAAGCTCACCTGTGGCTTCCGCTTTTCAGGATGGAATCAGCAACACGTGTGCTGGGACAACGCAGATCTTGAGGGCGTTACAGTTGGTGATCAATGTCAGACTAACTGTCTCAATTCGTGGTCGGAGCGAAATGGCTGTGGCTACGTCTGGACCGGGAATATCGAGCTCGACGGTTACTGAGTTTTTGAACCGAATATCCTGCGAGGGTACGTACATGCATCACGATAGCCCCACGGTCTTAAGATATGTTCTGCGAGGATTCGGGGTACTCAACATCGTCTTTTCCTTACTAGGAGCCTACGTCGCGATCCAGACATTGTCTAGCGTGAAATTTCTTTCGAACACGCCGGATACTCCTATAGTAGTGCAGGCGTTTTATTTGATGACCTCAATCAACTTACTGCTGCTGGGAGCCTTGGCCATTGGAGGATTCCTGCTGCTTCGATCAGGAGCACATGCCGTTGAATTTTGCAATATCATCTTCGCAGTTGAGATAGCATACTATATCATGACATTGTTGCCATGGTGGAGACATGGCGATCTGTCGAGGAGCCTCATCGCCGCGAGTGGAATTGGCAACGTTGGGATTGCACCGCAGGAGGTTACTCTATACCCCATCGTTGGACTCGTTGTCCTAAATGTTATTAGGCGCAAAATACGACACTGCAA
>PLBD01000120.1 GCA_003135315.1 Acidobacteriaceae bacterium
CTTCAACGCCTGGGCGAAGTACAGCGACTGGAAACTCGACACGCTGGCCGGAGCGGACATCGCTACCCGGGTGCGGTTTCCGGCGTGGCAGCCGGAGGTAAGAGTCAATGGCGAGGTGCACCGCATCGTGCTGGAAGGCGGCAGTATCGACGTCAATGGCCGCGGGACCCTGATCGCCACCGAAGAATGTCTGCTGAGCGAGGTGCAGGAGCGCAATCCCGGGGTTTCGCGCGAGCATCTGGAGGAGGTCTTCGCCGACTATCTTGGCATCGAGAAGGTCATCTGGCTGGAGCGCGGCATCGCCGGCGACGACACGCACGGGCACGTCGATGACATCACGCGCTTCGTTGGCCCGCGCACTGTGCTCACCGCGTACGAGCCTGACCCGGACGATCCCAATCACGAGCCGCTGAGTGAGAATTTTCGCTGGCTTAAGAAAAGCACGGACCAGTCAGGAAAATCGTTGAAGGTGGTTAAGCTGCCCATGCCCAAGCCGGTGTACTTTGAGGGACAGCGGCTGCCCGCCAGCTATGCCAATTTCTACATTGCCAACAAGCTGGTTCTGGTGCCGGTGTTTGGCGATCCCAACGACCGCATCGTGCTTGACACTCTCGCTGAGCTGTTTCCCGAGCGAGAGGTCGTCGGCATCTACTGCCGTGATTTCATCTGGGGACTGGGCGCGTTGCATTGCATGACGCAGCAACAACCGGCGAGATAACAAAGCCTATGGCAGTTTGAAGCTCGTTTGGCAGAGGTTACGCCCGGGATTCCTTGGTTTCCAGTTTCTCCAGCCGCTTGTCTACTTCGAACGATGTCTTGAGGCTGTCAATCCGGACTAGAATCTCGTTGTGTCGCGCCTCCGCTATTTTGTCCTGAGCATTCAACCGGCTATCGATCGAATTAAGCTGTGCCGTAATTGCACGCAGCTCAGGAGCCAGGAAGTCCTGCAGGACCTTGCGAAAGTCGTCGAGAACGCTCATGGCCTCGATTATACCCCTATTCTTAATGGCTCCTGCGATTCGCCATCAGGGTGACGACGAAATATCCAACCGCCGCGACCCCCGCATAAAGAAACGCATTGGCGAAGACGATGGTGCCGACGATCAGTGTCAGGGCGAGGCCGGAGTCGGGAGTGGGGCCGACTGCGGCGGACAATATGAATGGCGGGCAAACCAGCAAAGCGACGGCGCTCGACACATCGTGAAGCCCGGGCGCGATCGCTCCGAATTTCCACGCAGAATATACCGCAATGGCAACGCCCATCCCCAGGACAGAGCTGATGGAGAGCGCGGTCAACAAGTGTTGTTCTTTTGAGCCGGGCCCCTGCGGCACGCTTGGATTCCCCCTTCTTAGTGTAGTGCGCCAGGTTCACGGGCGCACTGACCGGGCGCATAACTCCGTGGTATTCTGCCCCCGGGACCGCCTGAGGAGGGCATCATGAGCACCAGTTCTGCGGCTGCGGGTACTTCTTATTCTTCTGCCGTTCCCCACAATATGGTGACCACCGCCTTCACGCTCGATGGCTACCGGATCGTGCGGAATCTGGGATTGGTGCGCGGTATCATCGTGCGCTCGCGCTCTATCCTGGGCACAATTGGCGCAGGCTTGCAGACGCTCGTCGGTGGCAACATCACGCTGCTGACGAACTTGTGCGAGAAGACGCGCGAACACGCTTTCGAACTGATGTTGCAGCACGCCGCCGAACTGGGCGCCAACGCCGTCATCGGCATGCGCTACGACGCGACCGAAGTGATGCAGGGCGTAACCGAGGTGCTGGCGTACGGGACGGCGGTGTATGTGGAAAGAGGCAACTAGCAGCCAGCTTGGAATTCGCACGGCGAGCGGTGGGCTGCTGTGAGCTAATTGCTTTCTTTTGGTGAGCCCGGCAGGAATCGAACCTGCGACCCACGCATTAAAAGTGCGTTGCTCTACCAACTGAGCTACGGGCCCACGTGAATTTAATCTACCACAGGAGCCACGCTGATACGGTTGGTTAGGCGAGTGATAAACCCTGCTGCAATTCACTTCCACTTCAGGCGAACGCCGAGCATCCGCATTCGCTGACAGCTACTCGACTCGCTATACTCTAGAGCTGTGATCCCGACCACCCAAGGCCCTGCAACAGGAGGAGATTTTTCGCTCGAGCGGCATGTTTGTTTGATTCTCGGCTGCCTGGCGCTGATATACGCCTTTCTCGCAGGGTTGCGTACGGTTGCAGATCTTGACACCGGCTGGCAGATGGCTACCGGACGCTGGGTCGTGCAGCATCATCATGTTCCTTCCGCCGATGTCTTGTCGTTCACCGCGCAAGGGGAACACTGGCTTTATCCGGTGGGCGCGGGGGTGGTGTTCTACCTTGCCTTTCTGCTTGGCGGATACGCGCTGTTGTCGTGGATAAGCGCGGCTGCCTGTGCCGGGACCGTCGCCTTGCTGCTGCGGCGAGGTTCCGCTGCCAGCGCCGCCATCGCCATCCTTGCTGTACCTCTCATCGCCGAGCGAACACCGCCACGCGCCGACATGTTTACCGTGGTGCTGTTCGCGGCCTTTCTATCCATCTTGTGGGAGAACTACCAGACCGGCCGCGCACCCCTGTGGCTGCTGCCGCTCTTGATGGTCGTGTGGGTCAACGTTCATTTTGGATTTGCTGCAGGGCTGGGCTTGATCGTCGCCTACGCCGGCACGGAGGTATTGGAGTTTGTTCTGGGTGCAGTGCGGCGACGAGCTGCCATGCAAAGATTGCGGCGAGCCTTCCCGTGGTTTGTGGGAACGGCCGTGGCGACCCTGGTGAATCCCTGGGGCTGGGGGATCTATCGTGCATTGCTTTTGCAGCAGCGCGCCAGCTCTGAGCAGCAAACTTGGATCGCGGAATGGCAAGGTGTCCGTTTCAACTGGCAGACGGCCAGCGCTGCTTTCTCGGTGGGGGGCTTAAGAAGCGCACTGTTTTCACTGCTGGCCATCGCAGTCGTGGCCGGCGTTATCGCTTTACTTCGAGGCCAAATTGGAGCGGCCATCCTGCTGTTCGCAGCCGCCTATGCCCCGGTGCGCCACATCCGCATGGGAGCAGTTTTCGCCTGCGTTGTCGTCGTGATCGGGGGAGACAATATTGCCGTGGGGATCGCCCGCGTCGGCTCGTGGATCCGGTTGCCACGACTGCGTGCGGCGCTGGCCGGCGTGGCCGTCATGTTGCTCGCGATGCTTACCTACGCGCGCTCCGCCGATCTGGTCACCAATCGTCACTATTTCGGCGCTTCTACGGACCTGGCGACCTTCGGCATGGGATTGAGCTGGTGGTTTCCGCAGCGGGCGGCCGAATTCATTCAGCGCGAAAATCTTCCGGGAGAGATCTTCAACACCTACGACGAGGGCGGCTACGTCAGTTGGAGCCTGGGTCCGCAGCGATTGGATTACATCGATGGACGTGACACCCTCTTCGGCCTGCCACGAGTTGAGCGGCACCGGCTGTTGCTGCAAAGCCCGCCCGATTCGCCTGACTGGGATGAGGAGACCAACCGTTACCACATCAATACGATTCTTTTCTCGCGCGGCGATGGCATCGACCACGGCCAACTGAAGGCTTTTTGCGCCAGCAACACCTGGCGGCCGGTTTACCTGGATGAGGTGTCAGCTGTCTTCGTTCGCCGCACGCCGCAGACGGAGGCGCTGATCCAGCGCTTTCCGGTGAACTGCGCGACCGCGCCGCTGCCTGCGGAAAGCGAATTTGGCAGCCGCGCCGACGAATTTGCCGCATGGGTCAATGCCGCCGCCGTCCTGAGCGTGCTCGGCCGCAATCTGGATGCGCTGGATGCCAGCGACAAGGCGCTGGCAATTTTTCCCGGCAGCGTCGCCGCTCATCTGGCGCGGGCGGGAGCGCTCACAGGAATGCAACGCGGAAGCGAGGCGGAAAAAGAATTGCTGACCGCGATTGCGCTCAGCCCCAGCGAGTACACTTGGTCCGACCTGGCTAATTTCTACCGCAGGGAAGGCCACGGCAGCGACGCGATCGTGGCCATGAGAAAAGCGGTGGAATTGCAAGCTGATCCGCAGGCAACGCTGGTGCAGCTGGGCTATTATGCGCTCAACAGCGGGCATCCGGACGACGCTTTGGCGGCCTTCGACGAAGCTTGGCGCAGCGCTTCCGCGCAGGATAGGAAGTCAACCGGCATGGACTCGTTTGCCTACAACGTGGCGACTGGCAAGGCAGAAGCCTGGAGCAAGATCGGGGATCCAAAGCAGGCTGTTTTCTTTCAGGAGCAGGCGGTGCAGATTGCTCCTGATGTGCGCGAGTCATGGCTCAATTTGGCCGAGATGTATCAATCACAGGGCCGCTCCGCCGATGCGGAGCGCGCTAAGGCGCACGCAGCCAGCCTGGCAGACGACCAGAGCCGCTAGGCCTACGACGCTCGTTCCAAGACCGGAAATTGTCGCCGGCGTGTTTGCCCGAGCATCCGATAATGTTATGGCCATGAACGAGAAGTCCCGCCCGCGAGTGGTCATCGTAGGAGGCGGGTTTGGCGGTCTGAAGGCTACCGAATCGCTGGCCCGGCTGCCGGTCCGGATCACGCTGGTTGATCGCAGCAATCATCACACCTTTCAGCCGCTGCTTTACCAGGTCGCGACGGCCGGGATATCGCCGGCGGAGATCGCCGCTCCCATCCGTGAGATCCTTCGTAAACACGAAAACGTCGAGGTGCTGCTGGGCGAGGCGCAGGGCTTTGATCTTCCACGCCGCACCCTCCAGGCCCACGGCTTCGAGCTGGGCTACGACTACCTCATCGTTGCCGCCGGCGCCACACATGCCTACTTCGGGCACGATGAGTGGGAGCCGTTCGCGCCTGGCCTGAAGACCATTGAAGACGCGCTGGAGATGCGCCGCCGCATTCTGCTTGCGTACGAGCTGGCTGAGCGCGAGGCTGCGCTAACCGGAACTCATCGGCCGCTGAACTTCATTGTGGTGGGTGCGGGGCCAACGGGTGTGGAACTGGCGGGAACACTGGCCGAAATCGCGCGCAAGTCGCTGGCCGAGAACTTCCGCAATATCGATCCCGCGAAAACGCGTGTCCTGTTGCTGGAGGCTAGCCCGTCGATTCTAAGCGCCTATCCCGAAGACCTGCGCCGCAGCGCGGTGAAGCAGCTGGAACATCTTGGGGTTGAAGTCCGGACGAACTCGCCTGTGAGCGATGTGCGTTCGGGTCAGGTTTCAGTCGGTGAGGAAATATTGCCGGCCGAGGTGGTGCTGTGGGCCGCGGGAGTTTCTGCGTCGCCGCTCGGCCGCGCATTAGGAGTGCCCGTCGATCGTGCCGGACGGGTTTTCGTCGAGCCCGATCTCAGCATTCCCGGACATCGCGAGGTATTCGTCATTGGCGACCTGGCCACCATGAGGGACAAGAATGGCAATCTCCTGCCCGGCGTTGCGCCGGTAGCCATGCAACAAGGCAAGTTTATCGCCCGTCAAATCGCGGCTGACCTCGATGGAAAGTCTCGCGAGGCCTTTCATTATCTCGACAAGGGGTCGCTCGCCACGATCGGGCGCGCTGCCGCCATTGCACAATTTGGGAAGGTCCACCTCTCCGGCTTCATTGCCTGGGTAACATGGTTGTTCGTCCACATCCTTTTCCTGGTCGGATTCCGTAACCGCATCCTGGTGATGATTCAGTGGGCCTGGAGTTATCTCACGTACGAACGGGGCGCCCGATTAATTACCGGCGAAGCGCGCGTGGTGCCGGTGTCATCGATAGAGTACGCCGAGGAGGCGAGATCGTCTCGGGACGCGTTGGATGGGGATGTGCGAGAATTGCCGCCAATGGGCAAACGTAGCGCGTGAGGACAACACGCTGGTTTCGCGATCCTGTGTTCCTGCTGGCTCTCGCAGCGGGCCTGATTGCGTTCGTCGTGCAATCCGGAGAGCTGGGCACTGCCGACACGCAACACCGGCTTCAATCCGCCCATTCCTTGTGGACTTCGGAGCCGCCGGTTTTTGCGCAGGAGTATCCCGAATTNNGGCGTGCATGGGCGCGGGGACAAGCTGCAGAGCTGGTATGGCATTGGGCAGTCATTGCTCTTGCTGCCGGCGGACGTGATCGGCAGCGGGCTGGAGCGGCTTCCAGTTTTCGCCAATTACAACGGAAACGATCCCAGCGTAAAGAACATATTCGTCAGCTATACCATCAACATTCTGGTCACGGTGCTGACGACGCTGATTTGCTTCCGCTTTCTGCGGCAATTGAACTTTGACGTGAAATATTCCGTCGCGGGCGTTTTATCTCTCCTGGTGTTGACCACGCATCTCCATTACACGCAGAACCTGATGGAGAACAACTACATCTTTTTGCTGACGCTCATCGGGCTGTCCTACCAGTACGAGTGGGTTTGCACTGATAATCGGCACGCCTTGCTGATTGGCTCGGTGGCCTTCGGGCTCAATCTGCTTACGCGGCTCACAACAGGAATCGATCTCCTGGCGGGTGCGCTTTTTGTCCTGCTTGTGTTGTGGTTCGAAGGCCAGCGTGGCAGCGCGCTGTGGAAACGCGCCCGGAGTTATATTGCGGTTGCTCTTCCTATGTACCTGCTTTTCGGATTGATCGATCGCCTCTATCAGTACTATCGCTTTGGATCGTTTTTCAATACTTATGTGAGCATAGTCGCACGCGAAGCCCGGCAGCGAGAACCGACCCTGCCCGTTGGCTATCCATGGGAGACGCCTTTCCACGTTGGATTCTTCGGGGCACTGTTCTCGCCCGAAAAGTCGATCTTTCTCTTCGATCCGCTGCTGGTCCTGATGATTCTGCTTACCGCCGTGGCCTGGAGAAGGTTCAGCCCCGCCGTCAAGGCTTACGTGATCAGTGGATTCCTGTTGTTACTGGCTTACATCAGCTTCTATGCTCGCTATACGGTTTGGAGCGGTGACTTCGCCTGGGGCGACCGCTACGTCTCGACCAGCGCTGAACTGGCGGCGCTGCTGGCGATCCCGCTGCTGCTGCGTTATCGCGACGCGGTGGGAAATATAGTCTGGAGCCTGGGTATTGCGCTGTGCATCCTCAGTGCGGTGGTCCAGGTCTCGTCGCTGGCCTTTTGGTTGCCACTCGAGATCTACCAGATGGAGACCGTTGGCCATCCGACCTTCGTTATCGCCTTGCGCCTGACCAACATCGTTGCGTTCGCGCTGGGAAAGGTGAAGGCCTGGGGCCTGGACACCTACGCCATGCATTGGGACCCATGGGACTACGTCCACATCACGACATGGAATTTTCTGCCCTTCCTGCTGAAGCGAGTCGGCGCCGCGCCGGCGTGGGTTGTACGTATCGTTTTCGTACTGTGGACGCTGAGTCTCGCAACTTTGGCGGCGGTGCTGTGGCGACTGCGCAAGGTTCTTTCGCGGCTGGATGCGGCCTGAGCGATGCCCGCGATGCCGATTTTCTGCGCCGTGTCTTGCCGGCGTGCCGTATATTGCGAACAT
>PLBD01000045.1 GCA_003135315.1 Acidobacteriaceae bacterium
CGACGACATCGACAACCTGCTGGTCACGATTGCGCTCCACGACATTCAAGGCGATCTCGGCATCGATGTCCGGCGCAACGCTGAGGTCGTGCAAACGATTCGACAAGCCGTTATCGACGCAAAGATTGCATTATCGTCAAAAGACAATACGACGCTTGAGATTGCGCTTCCCGGCGGCAAGCATTATCAACGCGAGATCACGCGGGCACAGTTCGAACAACTGATTCAGCCGGTCATTGATCGCACGGTTGGCCCGGTTCGACAGGCCATGAAGGATGCCGGACTGACGCCGAATCAGATCGACGAGGCCGTGCTGGTTGGAGGATCAACCCGGATTCCCCGCGTCCGCCAGTTGGTTGAAGAACTCTTCCAGCGCAAGCCGCACTGTGATTTGAATCCCGACGAAGTAGTCGCCTTGGGCGCAGCGGTGCAGGCGAACATCCTTGCCGGTCGCTCGGAAGCGACCAAGGAGATGTTACTGCTCGACGTAACGCCGCTCTCGCTTGGTATTGAAGCCCTGGGCGGAGTGGTCGCCAAGATCATCCATCGCAACTCGACCATCCCCGCGTCGGCCACGGAGCACTTCACCACCGGTGTCGAAGGCCAGACGAACGTCGCCATTCATGTTCTGCAGGGAGAGCGCGAGTTGGCCAAGGATTGCCGCTCGCTGGCGCGTTTCGATCTGAAGGGCATTCCGCCGATGCCGGCAGGGCTGCCGCGTATCGAAGTGAAGTTCCTCATCGACGCCAATGGGATCATGCATGTGTCGGCGCGCGAACTGCGCAGCGGCAAGGAAGCCGAGATCGAGGTGCAACCCAGCTACGGTCTCACCGACGAGCAGGTCGAGAACATGATCCTCGACTCGTTCGATAACGCCGAAGACGACTTCCGGCAGCGGCAGGTGATTGAGGCGCGCAACGAGGCCGAGATCATGTTGGGCGCGCTGGAAAAAGGCCGTGGCAATCCAGTTTGGGAACGGTTGTCGTCGCAGGAGCGCGTGAGCATCGACAAGCTGGAAACGGCGTTGCGGGCCGTGATGAAGGAAGACGACTACCGCGCGATCCGCACCGCCATCGATGCATTGAATCAGGGAACCATGCGCCTGGCCGAGTTGATGATGGATTCTGCGGTGGGCGCCGCGCTGAAGGGCAAGACGATGGACACTGCCGACGTGGGCGAAGGACCGGCAGCGCCACATCCCATCGCGCAGGCCGAGATTGAGTAGTGGCTGGTCAATAGTATGCCTGATGAAGAAATTCAAAATGGCGGTGTCACCGCAATGGCGGAAGCCACTCCGCCGAACATGGTCCGCGTGACGTTTCTGCCGGACAGAAAGACGTTCGAGTTTGAGCACGGCAAGCTGCGGTATCAGGACCACGGTAAACCGGGATCGATTCTCGACATAGCACTAAACTTTGGCCTGCATCTGGAGCATGCTTGCGGCGGCAACTGCGCCTGCACCACGTGCCACGTCGTCGTCAAGAAGGGCAACGAACTGCTTAGCGAGATGGACGACGAGGAAGCGGACCGCCTCGACATGGCCGCTGATCTCCAACTCAACTCACGGCTGGGCTGTCAAGCCGTGATTCAGAAACCCGGCGAATTGGTCGTCGAGATTCCGGCGTGGAACCGAAACTATGTCTCGGAAGGCAGCCATTAGACGGGATTGACAGTCTTTGTGACGAGTGCCTGATTGACTCGAGAAACCCTGCTTCTGAGGTTAAGCAAGTTCCTGGCGGACCAAAGATCCGCTCGTGATGACAATTTCATCGATCACCAATATCATTCTGCTGCGAGGATGAGGAGATCTATGGCTGCTGAATTGAGATGGAATGACGCCCACAACATTGCGATCGCTCTAACCGACAGGTTCCCCCAGCAAAATCCGCTGGAGGTGCGCTTCACCGACTTGCACCGTTATGTCACCGAACTGCCGGTCTTCGTCGACGATCCACAAGCGTCGAACGAAGCCAAACTGGAAGCCATCCAGATGGCATGGCACGAGGAGTGGCAGGATCGGACCGTGGGACCCTCCAGTTAGGGGCCGCTTCGCGATCGCAGCATGGGCAGACGTTCCAGTCGCTGCAAAATAAAAGGAGGGCATGTCTGCCCTCCCGTTTGTTATGCAATGGAAACTCGCCTAGCGTCGTGGTCCGCCGCGGCCGCCACCGGGACGTCCTCCGCGGCCCCCACCCGGGCGCCCGCCGCGTCCACCGTGATGACCGCCGTCACGCCGCGGGCCGGAAGGCTCCCGCCGCTCGCCATCGCGATTAAAGTTCGGCTCGGAGCTGGGCTCATCGGCACGCTCGTGCCCGCCTTCGAACGTTACTCCGCCGCCCGCTGCGACGCCTTCAGCTGCACCTTCAGGAGCACCTTCAGGAGCGGCTTCCCCACCGCCCATCTTGGCGCGTTGTTCCTTCAGGATGGCTTTACGCGACAGCTTAATGCGATTGCCATCGACCGCCAGCACCTTCACCAGCACCTGGTCGCCTTCTTTCAGCTCATCGCGAACATCGTTGATGCGGTGCTCGGCGACTTCGCTGATGTGCAGCAGCCCGTCGGTGCCCGGCAGAATCTCGACGAATGCGCCGAAGTCCGCCAGCCGCGTGACTTTGCCGAGATACGTCTTCCCTACTTCGGCGGTCGCGGTGATGTCGCCGATCATTTGCAGCGCCCTGGCAGCCGCCGCCTGATCGCTCGATGAAACATTGACCTTGCCGCTGTCTTCGACGTCGATCTTGACGCCGGTGGCTTCGACGATGCCGCGAATCACTTTGCCACCAGGTCCGATGAGATCGCGGATCTTATCGGTAGGAATCTGCAATGTGTAGAAGCGCGGGGCGAATTCGCTGATGGTGGTACGCGACTCGCCGATCACTTCGTTCATCTTGTCGAGGATGTGCAGCCGTCCGGCGCGCGCCTGTTCCAGCGCTTCGCGCATGATCTGCGGCGTGATGCCCATCACTTTGATGTCCATCTGCAACGCGGTAATACCGCCGCGCGTGCCGGCCACTTTGAAGTCCATGTCGCCATAGTGATCTTCCGCGCCGGCAATATCGGTGAGGACGGCATAGTCGTTGCCTTCTTTCACCAATCCCATGGCTACGCCCGCAACCGATGCCTTGAGTGGAACGCCAGCGTCCATCATGCTGAGCGAGGCTCCGCAAACCGTCGCCATCGAGGACGATCCATTCGATTCCAGAATGTCAGAGACCACGCGCATGGCGTACGGCCAATCGGTGTCGCTGGGCAGCACTGCGAATAGCGCTCGTTCCGCCAACGCACCATGACCAATCTCGCGACGGCCCGCTCCGCGCAGGAACGCAACCTCGCCCACCGAGAACGGCGGGAAATTGTAATGCAGCATGAAGCGCTTCTTGGCTTCGCCCTCGAAGGCTTCCAGTCGCTGCATGTCCTCGCCCGTGCCCAGCGTCGTCGTCACCAGTGCCTGGGTTTCGCCGCGGGTGAAGATCGCCGAACCGTGGGTACGGGGCAGCACGCCGACTTCGATCCAGATATCGCGAACCTGGTCGAACTTGCGGCCGTCGGGACGGCGCTTGTCTTTGATGACCTGCTCGCGGAAAATCTGTTCGCGCAGGAGATCGAAATACTTGCTCGCCTTCTTGCGGCCGGCTTCATCGTCTTCCGGAACAGCTTCCTTGACTTCGGTCTTCAGCTGCTTGATCAGCGAGTAGCTCTCGTTCTTGGGATGCTTTTCGGTGTTCGCGGCGTCAGCCAGACGCTCGCCAACTTTCGCTCGCAGTTCGCCAAGATAGGCTTCATCCGTCGTCACTGGTTCGACCGCACGCTTGGGCTTGCCGGCCTTCTTCGCCAGTTCGCTGATCGCGGCGCAAATTTTCTTGACCTGCTCGTGGCCGTACTCGATGCCCTCAACCACAATCTCTTCGGAGACTTCGCGAGCCCCGGACTCGATCATCACGATGCCTTCGGAGGTGCCAACCACCATCAGGTTCAGATCGCCGGACCGCTGCTCGTCATAGGTGGGATTGATAATGAAATTGCCATCCACGCGGCCAACGCGCACCGCACCGATAGGGCCGTGAAATGGAATGTCGGAGACGCTCAGCGCAACCGACGCGCCGTTGATGCCGGAGACATCGGGATCGTTTTCGGTGTCGGCCGACAGCACCATGGCGATGACTTGCGTCTCGCAGCGGAAGCCCTCAGGGAACAGTGGCCGGATGGGCCGGTCGATCTGGCGGCTGGTCAGGATTTCACGTTCGCTGGGACGGCCTTCGCGCTTGATGAACCCGCCGGGGATGCGCCCCGCGGCGTAGGTGTACTCGCGGTAATCGACGGTGAGCGGGAAAAAATCGATGCCTTCCCGCGGGTCGGCATTAGCGCAGGCAGTGGCCAGCACGACGTTGTCGCCGATGCGAACGATGCAGGAGCCGTGAGCCTGCTTGGCTAGTTTTCCGGTTTCAAAGCGAATGGTCTTGCCACCAGGCAGATCCACACTGATTTCATGTTTGGTGACGCCGTGTAATGCGGCGGTCATTTCTTCGTTCATTCCTTAGTTACCTTCCGTTCTGGACGCAACCGATAGATCCTCGTACATACACTTGGGGCGCACCTTCAGGCGCGCCGTCCCGTGACCCTTCAAAGCCGTATGTGCAATCACGATATGGGAGATGGAGTGTAATACAAGCCAGCCGAGAGAAGCTGGACGAATGTTGTGGACGTACCCCGTGTCCAATGCCTCATTACTCAAGGCCCCGCAAGTACGGCATACGGGGTCTCCCAGCCAGGGCAGGCTTTGCGCGTGCTGGAAAAGCGATACGCTCGCAGCCTGGTCAATCAGCGGCCGACAATGTTACTTGCGGATGCCCAGCTTTTGAATGACGGCTTTGTAACGTTCGGTATCAGACTTTCTGAGGTAGTCGAGCAAGCTGCGACGCTTGCTGACCATCATGAGAAGCCCGCGCCGGGAGGCATGGTCCTTCTTGTGGGTCTTGAAATGCTCGGTCAATTCGCCAATCCGCGTGCTCAGGATGGCGATCTGCACTTCCGGGGAACCGGTATCGTTGTCCGCTCTCCGGTTGTCGGCAATCAAGGCGGCTTTTTTCTCTCGGGCTAGCACTGAATCGGTTGCGCTCCTACTCTTTTATCGTTTGTTGTTACGGGATTAAGGATAACATGCAACGCGGGGAACGGCAAAAGCGGCGTGGAGGCGATACGAGCGCGCTTCGGCCCAAGAGCAAAGATGGGCGGGCGGCCCACTCATTCGTTGTTTTCGAATGAGTGGGACCGGGTTACACCGATGCTACTTGCTTCGCCTGCGGCACAGCGAAGCGAATCGCCTTGGCCAGCAGGATGGTCTCGATGCCGCGCAAGCTTTCCAGCACGGGCTCTTTGATTTCCCCGTCCACTTGTACTACCGCGATTGCCGATGCCTCCTGCCCATTCCGGCCGCGGCCGAGCGAGAAGTTGGCGATGTTGACGTCGTTCTTGCCGAGCACCGATCCGACGTGGCCGATCACGCCGGGCACGTCGAAATTGCTCATGTAAATCAGCCGGCCGGCCAGCGGCACTTCGACGCGAATGCCATTCACTTCGAGCAGCCGCGCCCGGCCCAGGACCACCGCGCCGGAGACCGAAGTGACGCCCGCGCTGGTCTCGAAGTCCACGCGGATGCCTTCCACCGCCGCCGGGCCGCCGGCGTGCGATTCGCTGACGGCGACGCCGCGCTGCGCGGCCAGTTGCAGCGCGTTGACGAAGTTCACGTGCGAGCTCAGCGCGCGTTGGAGCACCCCGGCCAGCGCCGAGTTGCGCAGCAGCGCCGTGTTCATGCCCGCGATGCGGCCCGTGTAGCCGATGCGCACGGCCTGCGGACTGCCCGTCGCGATGTGCGACGCGAAGCGCCCCAGCCGTTCGGCCAGAGTGATGTAGGGGCCGATGGCCCGGTATTGCTCGGGCGTGATGGCGGGCATGTTCACGGCGTTGATCGCAATGCCGTTGTTGAGATACTCCGCCATCTGCTCGACAATCCGGATGCCGACGATTTCCTGCGCTTCCTCGGTCGAGCCGGCGATGTGCGGCGTCGCGATCAGATTGGGCGCCGCCAACAGCGCGTCGCCCGCCGCAGGGGGTTCCGGGTCGAAAACGTCCAGGCCGGCGCCCGCCAGTTTGCCCGATACCAGGACCTCGCACAGCGCCGTCTGGTCGATCAACTCCCCGCGCGCACAATTGATGATCCGCGCGCCATCCTTCATTTTGGCAAAGGCCGCGGCGTTCAGCATCTTCAGCGTCTCCGGCGTTTTCGCCACGTGCAGGCTGATGTAGTCCGACTCCGCCAGCAACCGGTCGAGTGGGACCAATTCCACGCCCACGTTGGCCGCCGTTTGCGCACTCACGTACGGGTCCGAGGCCAGCACGCGCATCTCAAAGCCGCGCGCCCGCCGCACCACCTCCTGCCCGATGTTGCCCAGGCCGATCACGCCCAGCACCTTGCCGCGCAGTTCGTTGCCCAGGAACTTCTTCTTCTCCCATTTGCCCGCGGTGGTCGACGCCGTGGCCGCCGGCACCATCCGCGCCAGGCCCAGCATGAGCGCGAACGTGTGCTCAGCCACGGAGACCGCGTTGCCGCCCGGCGTATTCATCACCAGCACGCCCGCCGCCGTCGCGGCATTCAGATCCACGTTGTCCACGCCCACGCCCGCGCGCCCGATCACGCGCAGCTTCGGCGCCTTGGCCAGCGTTTCGGCTTTCACCTTTACCGCGCTGCGCACGAGCAACGCGTCGCAATCGGCCAGGTGCGCCTCATATTCCTTCGGATTTGAGACCACCACGTCCCAATCCTTCTGCGACTGCAGCAGCGCGATCGCCGCTGGCGACATGGGCTCAGCAACCAGAACTTTCAATTTGTTCCTCTCCTTTTTCAGACGCTGGCCGGCTTGAACGCCGCTTCGGCATACACCTTCTGCACTGCGGCG
>PLBD01000622.1 GCA_003135315.1 Acidobacteriaceae bacterium
CCTGCCTTGATGTCCAAGGAGCCGGGTGGTTTCCCGGCGCCGGGCCCAGTCCACGGCGCGGCCAGCGCCGGCACGATCCAGCCTTAGGAGTTCTGGCAAGCGATCCACGGAATTTCCCATGCATCTGCTCGCAGCCGTTGTGGTGAAGAAGACGCTGATGCACCTGGTCAGGCGCCTGGGTGGCCCCGGCCTGATCGCCCTTGGCCTGATCGACAACTCCTTCATCCCCTTGCCCGGCGGCATGGATGCCGCGACAATTCTGCTGGCAGCGGCGCACCATGAGCCCTGGTGGTATTACGCCGTCATGGCCACCATCGGATCGCTCATCGGCGGCTACCTGACTTACCGGATCGGACTCAAGGGTGGGCAGCAAACGCTGGACAAGAAGCTCTCCAGGAAACGCGCCCAACAGGCTGAACACATTGTCCAGCGGTACGGGTTCTGGTCGGTTGCGGTAACTGCCATTTGTCCGCCACCAGTGCCTATCGTTCCCACCCTGATTGTTGCCGGGGCCCTCAAGTATCCGCCGCAAAAGTTCCTGACTGCCCTGGCACTGGGACGAAGCGCACGCTATACCCTGCTCGCCTACCTGGGACACCGGTATGGACGCCACATCGTGCGCTGGCTTAGCCGCTACTACCAGCCTTTGCTATACATCTTGATTGCGTTGGCGGTGGTCGGTGCGCTGGTGGCGATTTACTACTGGCGACGCCAGCGAAAAAACAAGAACCCCAGCGCAAGCGGACCGGCACAGGAAGCCGCTTAGCCCCGGCGCCAGGGCGCGTCTGACCAGGCCAGAAGCGCAACAGCGGCCAGAGCGGCCGCTGTCAACGTGAATTACGGGAACGCTTACTTTGCGCCGTGTGCCTCGACATGATGCTTGGAGGCTTCCTCGGAGTGATGCGTGGCGTGGACATGGTGGCCGTGGGCTAAGTGCGCGTGGTGCGCTGCCGCTTCGTGATCGCCCTGCTCGTGGTGTTTGGCGGCCTCGTGATGGTGCTTGGCCGCATGCTCATGATGCTCGGCGGCTTGAGAGTGATGATGCGCAGCTTCCTTCGACATGATTTTCCTTTCGCGTAAGGGATTCCTATTTTGAAAATGGGAATCTAGTGCGCATTCTGGGGAGTACACATTGCACATGGGTTTCGAAAGCATGAATTGATGGTGAATCCTTCAGGCGCAACGTTCCACCGGTCGGGCCAGGCGAGGCAAGACAAAAACAAGGCCGCCGGAATCAGCGATGACTCCGGCGGCAAATCGGCCAGCGAAAATCAGCGATCTTCAATAGGCAAAGTACGGCCCAGTTCCTCCCGAAGTACTCGCGCCGTCAATCGCGGTGAAAATGTCCCGGCCATAGAAGAACGACAGTCCCCAGTCGAAGGCGGCAGGCGTGCTTGCATAAGGCCCTCCCAGCGTGCTGAAGGCGCTGTTGTTGCCGCTATTTCCGCTGAAGAGGCTGTTAGCGGCCTCGATGGTGAAACTGACCTGGATCCCCGATGTCATGCTTGTGCCCTGGTTGCTCGCGGTAAGGTTGTCAGGCGTAGTCGGGCAAAACCAATGCTGAAAGGGACTGGCACAGGTCGTAATGTTGGAATCGTTGAAGAAAAACCCATTCGAGCCGCTGTCAAGGAAACCGGGCATGCTGTTTCCATTGAACGTAGTAGTTAAATCGCCGGCGTTGTTGCCGCTGTCGGGCACGTTATACACCGCTGCGCAGCACAAGTTATTGTTCGACTGAGTACCGATGCCGAAGATCAGCGAGCCGGTCACGGTCTGGGAACCGCCGCTGGGAACATACGGCAGTTCGATGAGCACTCCGTTGTTGTCGGCCGGAAACATCGTCACCGGGTTCGGCACTTGCTGCGCGATGGCAATGTTGGCAGGAGTACACCCAGAAGACGGGCAATCATAGTAGATGCACGGATTGTTGTTGCTGCTATTACAGCTCGAGCCCTGGGACACGCAGTATTGTCCGCAATCCTGTTGGAACAGCCCCACACCAATAATGCCGTTGGCGCCGAGGGCTCCCAGGCTTGCACCTTCGTTACCCGTTCCTCCCGATGGATTCTGGCTGGAGCAACTACCGGGTACGCCAGGTGAGCTGGTTGGCGGAAGAATGACCTGCACTGGAACGGAGTTGGCCGTTTCGCCCGCGATGCCTATGTCGGCCGTGTTGACCGTTCCCCAGATATAGCCATCCAGGAAAACAAGACACTCGCCATAAGGGTCGTTATTGTTATTGGGGTCGGTTTCCGCAGGCAACGGCACCTGAGAGGGATTGAACTCGCCGCCGGCGGCGCTCGATAGCAATCTCAGGCCGAAGGAGCCGGTGTCCACAATGACATGGTCAATGGCTTGGCACTGAGTCGTGCTTCCTGGCACGCAAACCAGGACGGTGGTGAACGCAACGTTAGCAGAGACGTAGCCCAGGCCCGATGGTCCGGCGTCAACCGTGAGCGGCGCAACATTGGCCCCCGACGCAGGCGGGTTCACGGTCACACTCGCTGTTCCCGCCACGCTTGTATTCTGCGTCGAAGTGGCCGTCACCGTTACCGAACTGATCGTGGTTACGGTAGGTGCAGTCAACAGGCCGGCCGAAGAGATCGTTCCAGCGGTGGCGGTCCATGTAACCGTCGAGCTGTAATTGCCCGTGCCGCCCACCGTCGCGGTGCACTGGCTGGTTCCACCGGAACTGACCGCAGTGGGCGTACAAANNTGCGCACCATCACGAGATTGTCTCCTTCAGCGGATATCGCTGGCCTGAACGCCCTGCGGCAGTAATTGTGGAATGTAGGCTACGCCGTGGAAGCTGCGCATGTGTCCGACTTGCGAGAACACGATGCCCGGCGTTTCGATCATCACCGGCCCACGGCGAAGCCGGGTGGCGCTGCCGGCTTCCAGTTCACTTGCCTTCTGGGCGGCCTTCTGGTCCGCGATCGCTTGCTGCACCTGCTGATAGTACGGGCCGAGCAGCTGCGCAAAATTGGGCGCGAACTGCCCATCCCAGGCGACAGCGAAGACCGCTCCCGCGGGCGAGACGAACTCGCGCACCTTGGCGCCCGAAGCCATCGTGATTTCGTGCGCGACATACTTGCCGTTGTCCACGCTGCTGATCGTGCCCTTCCATTGTGCCTGGTCGGTCAGCACCGAGGCTGCGGTGTCGCCCAGCGCCGCCCACATCGGAATGGGCAGCAACATCAGAAGCGCAGGCCACAGCATTCGCGCCAGCGGCTTTGCGGTCGAAGTAAAGAGCTTCATTTCGTTTCGCCTTCCTTCCCGCGGCTTAGAGATCCACGCCGGCCGGGACGGGAACATGCAAGGTAATGTTATCTGAAATTCTACGTTGTCCGGCGGCTAAGCGAGATGGTCCTCGCAGATATAAACGCGCCTCGCGCGGCATTGTTTCGCGGAATGTCTGTTCAATTCAGGCTACGCAATCTCCGCAAATCGCATGCGGTTCGCGCGAATCGCGAGCAGGGATTCAGAATGCAGTCTGTCTGCCGCTTCCCTCCTGACTCCCAGACCGCTAGAATGTCGTGTGGGGTTCGAACTCGCCCGCATTTCTTATGTCGTTGACAAAAGCTCAAGCGCTGGAAATGTATCGCTCCGATGACCTGATCGGCATCGGCATGGAAGCTGACGCGGTGCGCCGCAAGCTGCATCCCGACGGAGTGGTCACCTACATCATCGACCGCAACATTAACTACACGAACTTCTGCACCGAGTACTGCACCTTCTGCGCTTTTTACCGGCCCCTCAAGGGCAAACTGGCGAAGGAAGGCTACATCCTCGACTTCGAGACCATCTACGACAAAGTGCAGGAGACGGTGGAGCTGGGCGGCACGGGCGTATTGCTGCAAGGCGGGCTGCATCCTGACTTGAAGATCGAGTGGTTCGAAGACCTGCTGCGCGGCTTGAAGCAGCGCTTCCCGCAGGTGCACATGCATTGCTTCTCGGCGTCGGAGATCATCTGCATTGCCGAGGTCAGCGCTCTCAGCATCGAAGAGACCATCCGGCGCTTGCGCGATGCCGGCCTCGATTCCATTCCCGGCGGCGGGGCGGAGATCCTCGACGACGAAGTGCGGTACAAGATCGCGCGCCTCAAGTGCCTGACCAACGATTGGCTCAATGTGCATCGCACCGCTCACAAGCTTGGCATGAGGACTACCGCGACCATGATGTTCGGCGTGGGCGAGACCTACGAACACCGCATCAATCATTTTCAGGCTGTCTACGATTTGCAGGAAGAAACCGGCGGCTTCACCGCATTCATTCCCTGGTCATTCCAGCCGCAAAACACCGCGCTCGGCGGACGCGGATGGGACGAAGCCACCGCCGTCGAATACTTGAAGACGCTGGCCATCGCGCGCATCTTCCTCAGCAACTTTGAAAATGTGCAGTCAAGCTGGGTTACGCAAGGGCTCAAGGTCTGCCAGACCGGATTGCGCTTCGGCGGCAACGATGTGGGTTCGGTGATGATCGAGGAGAACGTAGTACGCGCCGCCGGCGTCCGCAACTGCACTACCGAGGAGGAACTGCGCCGCATCATTCGCGACGCCGGATTCCGTCCCGCGCAGCGCGATACGCTGTACACCAAATTCTTCCTGAATTAGCTTCTGATGTTTCGCGAAGGCCGATTCTTGCCGCGGGAGCAGTGAGCCTCCTCTGCTATAATGAAGTCCGGCGCGCTCGCACTGACCCAGCAGATTCTAAATAGCGCGTCGACGCGAATCCCGCAGTTCCTGCCTCAGTCGGGGAGTGGCTCAGCCTGG
>PLBD01000594.1 GCA_003135315.1 Acidobacteriaceae bacterium
TTCAGTCGTGCCCTGATACAAAGCATTTATGAGATGGGCTTCTAGAAGACTAACCACTGGTCACTAGCCACTGGTCACTAGCCACTGGCCACTGCCTCTACACTCCCGCCGCCGCGACTCCCTCATAGTGCCGCTGGCTGCGGGGCAGCTTCTCGGCGTAGCCCAGCAGGAAAAACAGCGCCGTCGAAAGCAGGCAGACTACCAGCCGGACTCGCGCCAACGGCAGCGGCGCAAGGTCCATGAACTTGCCGAAGCGCCATGCGCCCCAGTTGATGACCTGGGTGGGAACGACCGTCCAGATGGCGACGTAGAACCAGGCGCGCTCGGCGCCTTCGCCGACGGTGTCGCGGCGGGCGCGCGGCGTCCAGTCGAGGACGGTCGCCACCACCACGGCGATCGCCAGCGGATAGTAGCCGTAGTGATACAGGTCCTTCAGCATCCAGCGTCCATTGATGGACGCGACGATCAGGCCGATGAGGTTGAGGGCGTAGGGAACGATGATGTCGACCCAGGCCGCCGTGTAGCAGACCACGCGATACGGCAGGTTCGGCTGGTGCACGCCGTAGTGCGTGATGTAAGGCCGGGGCTCGCATCCCGGCAGCCGGCCCGCGAGGCCGCGCCAGGCCACGAAGACGAGGATGATCGCCAGCCAGATCCAGTGGCGGCGGTCCGGGCCGTGGGTGTAGAGGTCGTAGGTGAGCGGCCAGCCGGGCAGCACCCAGAAGACCCAGATCCAGATTGGTGTGTGCAGAACGCGGTAGTAGCGCTTGTTGCGTTCGCGGAAGACGGCCTGTTTCATCGATAGTAGATGGTAGCAGAGAGGCAGCTACTAGCTTCGAGCCGCGAGCTACGAGTCACAGGCTCGGGGCTCGGAGCTCTATTACTGCGCCATTACGTTGTCGGCGGTCTTCTGCGCCTGCTCAAGATTTTGGGAGAGGGCTGAGGCCTGGCGCGTCGCCGCTCGCGCCTCGTCATGCCGTCCGTCCTGCTCCAGGGCGTGGGCCAGCAGCAGGTAGCCCCAATCGAAAGGTGCAATCTTCATCGCTTTCGTATATGCCGCGATCGCCGTGCTCAAGTCGCCCGACTTCTGCGCCATGATTGCGATGCCCATCCACGAACCGGTGTCATTGGGGTTGATGCTGACCGCCTGCTGAAAACTGGCGCGCGCCTGCGCGTAGTCCTTGAGATCGCGGTAGGCGAAGCCCATGTTGCTGAACGCCTGAGCGCGGGTCGGGGCGTTCAGCCGGGGCGTGTTTTGCGTCATCGCGATTACCTTCTTGTACTGCTCAATGGCGGCGCCGAGGTCTTTGTGCTGCTGCTCGTAGGCGCCGATATTCAGATTGCTGTCGGGGTCCGCCGGATTGATGGCTACGGCCGCGCGAAAATGCGGTATCGCTTCTTCCTCCTTGCCCAGCTTGAGCAAGGCGTGGCCCATGTTGTTTTCCGCCACCCAGTTGTTCGGGTTGGCCTGCTGCGCTTGCAGGGCTATGATTCGGGCCCACAACTTCGTGTTGTCGCTCCAGTAGTCAAGCTGATGACGGGCGGTAACGGCGAGCGCCAGCAGGACGGCGACGCTGACGCTCCACTGCCACGCGGGGGCAATGTGCCGGTCCTCGGCCCAGTCCGCCGCTCCCCAGCAGATCATGATGAACAGCCCCACGAAGGGCAGGTAGGCGTAGCGATCGGCGATGGCCTGAACGCCGACTTGCACAATCCCGATCATGGGAACCATGGTCCCCAGGAACCACAACCAGCCGAACAGGAGATAGCGCCGGCGATGCCGTGCCGCGACCGTGAAAGCCGTAATCGCCAGCAGCAGCAGAAATGCGGCCAGCACTTGCCATATCCTGATGGAGCTTCCCGGATGGGGATAGATCAGCGTCAGTTGCGAGGGCCAGACAGCCTTGCCGAGGTAGCGGGCGTAAGCAAGGAATACGTTCTCAAGGCGCAGATGCAATGGCTGCCAATGCGGACCGCTCATCGCGCCGGATTCATACTGTGCGCGAAGGGTTATGACCGCACTGGCTGCGGCCAGCACCAGCAGCGGGAGCTTCTCCAACACCAGCCCGGCCAACGTGCGCGTGGGGGTTGACGATGCAATCTCCGGAATGGGCTGCAGCGGGCTGGCGGACGAACGCTCGTCAGATTGTTCCCCGTGGAACATTCGCTGGAGCGGCCAGTAATCCCACAGCAACAGCACAAAGGGCAAGGTGATGACTTGCGGCTTGGCCATCAACCCGAGCGCATACAGTCCCGCGACGGCCAGATAGCGAGGCACGCGCGGTTTGCGGGCATACCAGCTATAGGCGCCCAGGGCGAGCAGGAAGAACATCATGCTGAGCAGGTTCTTGCGCTCGGCGATCCAGGCCACCGACTCCACATTCATCGGGTGCAGAGCAAAAAGAGCGGCGACCATCGCACTGCGGCCCGCATAGCCGGTGGCCCGCCACAGCACCCAGAACAGCAGCACCACGTTGATGACGTGCAGCAGCAAGTTGGTCTGGTGATGCCTGCCCGCATCCAGATTGAACATCTGCACGTCGAGCGCGTGCGAGAGCCAGGTCAGCGGGTGCCAGTTCGACGCATACAGCGACGTAAACGCCCACTGCACCGTTTCCCAACTCACCCCAGCTTGCACCTGAGGATTGTTGAGCACGTAGATGTCGTCGTCATAGTTAAGAAACGGGTGGCTGCTTACCGGGTAGTAAAGCGCGACCGTGGCTATCACAATGCTCGCGATCAGCAGGACGATGCGTGCGCGCGGCGAAACGCTGAGTCCTGAGCGACTCGGGGTTGGCGCTCCTCGCCGATTCTTCGTCCGGGCTTTCTCGCGAACCGCAGCCACTTGTCTCACCGTTTCCGGAAATTCGTCATCCCGTATGATACGAAACATCCGGCTCGTAGGAGCCATTCCGCTCTCATTAGAACGGGTGGCAAGATTTGTTCGTGCTGGTACGCATTCGGCCCTCAGGGCGTCCATTGTCTAGTACGGCGTCCGCCAGTTCGTGGATAAACTCGACGCCGTTTTGAAAGGGCACGGCTTCCCAGGCTGCGGAAAAAAGTCTGCTTTGAAAGCTTTGTAACAGGGCACGACTTCAGTCGTGCCGATAAGCCGTTTATTTTTCTTCCCGAGCCGGCTTTAGCCGGCGGCACCGCCTCTGCTTCGACTTTCCCACTAAGAGCTATCGTGCGAAATTGCGGGACACCACGCTAGAACAACTCCTGCGCGTTATACAGCAATTGCCCATTCACCAGATGCGCCTCCGCCATCAGTCTGTGCGGGCGCGGCGGATGCTTGTCGTCGTCGATGTGCAAGACGGTATGGCCGTGCGCCGTGAGGTAGTCGCTGACCAGCATACGGTGGCATTGGAAGTACACGCGCTCCGCGCACATGATTGCCGTATTCTTGTGCTCCGCCAGCTCGAGCAGCCGCGCGATCGCCCGCTCGAACGCCGGCGCCAGCATGTAGTCGGCGTAATTGCGAAACGATTCGTTACGCAGGCCGGTATTCGGCGAGTCATCGCGCACCTTCTTGCGGCGGCCGCCGAGTTCCTTCATCCACACGTATGCGATATCGTGTTTCGGCAGTTCGACTTCGAGCGATTCGCGATTGAAGTGCGGCAAGCGCCGCGACATGGGAAACGCGCGGATATCGACCAGCGTGGCGATGCGGTGGGCCTGCAGCGCAGCGACCAGTTCGTCGAGCGTTCGCGTGGAATGGCCGATGGTGTAGACCGTCGCCATTCAAGTGGAGATGCTTTCCAAGGCTGCCACGATCATCGCATCCTGCGCCGCCTCCACCGTGCGCAGATCCAGCAGCACGCGTTCGTCTTCGACTCGTGCGATGATCGGCGTCGCCCATTGCCGCAGGTGCCTTAGCATCTGGTCGGACGACAGCGCGCCAGTTCTTACAGCCAGCGCTCGCGACGCCAGGGTCGATCCCGGCGCGGTGCCGCCGCCCAGCACCGAACTCGATTCCACAACCTCAATCTCAAGCTGAGGTGAGCTGATTCGCAGATGCCGTGCGATATGCTCCGCGCGATGTTGTAACTCTTCTTCGCTGACGCGCAACATGCGCAGCGCCGGAATCGAAACGTAGTCCTCGCGCAGATAGGCCAGCAGCGTGGCCCCCAGCGCCGCGTAGAACATCTTGTCCACACGTAGCGCGCGGAACAGCGGATTGGAACGGAGCTTCCCGACCAGTTCCCGATCGCCGCTTATCAGTCCGGCTTGCGGGCCGCCCAGCAGCTTGTCGCCGCTGTACGTCACAACGTCGATGCCGGCGCGCAGGCTGTCGGCGATCATCGGCTCGCCGTGCACGCCAACCTGGCGAAGATCGAAAAGCTCGCCGCTACCCAGGTCTTCCATCACTGGAATGTTGTGCTTTCGGCCCAGCGCGGCCAGTTCCTCCAGCGAAGGCTGCTCGGTGAAGCCGACAATCTGAAAATTGGAGCGATGTACCCGCAGCAGGAGCTTAGTTCTTTCGGTGATGGCGCTCTCGTAGTCGGCCAGTCGAGTGCGATTGGTGGTGCCCACTTCGCGCAGGATCGCTCCGGATTTTGCCATCACGTCGGGAATGCGGAACGAGCCGCCAATTTCCACCAGTTCGCCGCGCGAGACGATGACTTCGCCGCCGTCGCCCAATGAATTCAGCGCCAGCAGCACGGCGGCGGCGTTGTTGTTGACAACGATCGTTGAGACTTCGCGCTCCGCGGTGTTCAACAGCTTCGCAAACAAACGGCTGACATGAACGTCGCGTTTGCCGCGCTCGCCGGTAGAAAGATCGAATTCGAGATTGGAATAGCCTTGCGAAATCTCCGCGACGTGCCGCAACGCGTCCTGGCTGAGCGGCGCCCGCCCCAGATTGGTGTGCAGGATGACGCCGGTGGCATTGATGACCGGGCGGAGCGAGTAAGACAGCGACTGTTGCAGGCGTCGTTCCAGTTCCTGCGCGGCGTTATCGATGGCAGCTTTGAGTTGGGAATCGTCGAGCATGCCGGCGGCGATCTGGCTGCGCAGATCGTGAATAAGACAACGCGCAACTTCCACGGTCGCTGCGTGTCCGAATCGATGCGTCAATGCCTGCCCGGCATCGCCGCGCAGCAACTCGTCAACCGAAGGAAGCAGGCGGAAAAGGTCGGGCTTGGTGTGGCCTGCCATGGAAGAAGGGTGGACTATACTCTACATTACTGCACTACCAACAAGGCATTCCGACTTTTCTTTTGCACTCCCGCACCCAGCAATTCCGCTGTCACTAAGCATTTTCCACATTCTCAACAAAAGATTCCGTTGCTATCCATTGAGGAAATTTGAGGTAATGCTGTATGGACAAAATGTTGTGGCAGCGCGCTGCGGTCGATCGAGAAAGGATTGAATGGCAGCCAAGGAAAGGTCACCGGCGAAAGTGTTCAAGCCCGCACCTCGCTGTGCCTGTGAATGCAAGGCCTGCGACATCGGAATCCACTGTTGCCCGGAAGCCCGACTGCGAGCATGTCGCCTACCGCTCTAAGCCGAGCAAGGCATAGAGTCCTGAGACCGCTCGTTCTGGCGGGAGTGACGCTGTTCCTTGTGCACCCACTCGACGAACAAGGTTTCGAACTCCTCGCGCGTGTAAACACCCTTGCCGATCAGCAGCGTATTCATCGCATAGATCGTTGCCTTGAAGGCTCCGTCTCTCGACGCAAGGTTCAGTGCTTCCTCGAATGACATTGCAATTCCCCCGCGGCAGCAGCTTGACTGCAAGCATTAAACCATAAGAGTATCCCAAAACCAGAGAACAAAAATCGCGATCGAGTCGATGGTAACTAACTCAGTTTCGCCGGCTCACTTCCGCCGGAACAGCCGTCGCAGCAGTAAGCCAATCATGATCCCCCCGGCGATGAGCCCGGTAGCCATCTGCGGATCGAAGAAGCGCACGAAGCGTGCGCCGGCTTCGGTGACCTCCAAAACACCAACCGGTGTCGCCTGCACGATGCCGCCACCGCCGCCACCCACGCCGGTTTTTCTCGAGGCGGACGACTCCGTTGGGGTTTCGCTTCCTTCGCCGCCACCTGCGCCCAGGCGATAGCTGACGCGTGCGACGGGAATGATCGTCTTGCCGTGAGACTCAATGGGCTGTCCAAACACGTTTTCCACTTTTGCAGTCGTAGCCAGGCGATCAACAAGCGTGGCCAGCATTTCTTTCGGATCGATCATGGAAAACTCCTTCCGTTATTGGATGCACCGCTAACCCACTTCGACCAATCCATACCGCCGGTTCCAATGGCTGCGCAGATGGTTCACCGCGCGGGCGATTTCTTCTTGCGTTACATCGGCGTTCGGCCCGGCGAGAACATAGCGTGCCTCCTTGCGCGCGGCTTCCAGCAGATCACGATCGCGCAGCAGATTGGCCACGCGGAAGTTCGGGATGCCAGCCTGGCGGGTGCCGAAGAACTCGCC
>PLBD01000430.1 GCA_003135315.1 Acidobacteriaceae bacterium
AAATGCAAACTGCTGATAAGAACACGAAACGCGATTTTCCACATGATTCCATAGAGCCTTTACCTCCATTTCAACAGAGGTTTGAAAGACAGGCGGACAAGAGCTGCTTGCGTGTTGATCAAACTCTCTCGCTTTGAGTAGAGCAACTCATCAGCCAAGGTCGAGGCATTGAAGATCTGAGCGGTTCTCAACCGAGAACAAACAACTTGGGGGATTTGAGTAGTCCGGCAGGTTGATCCAAAGCTGCGCGGAAATGACCATTGGCAGGCACCTGGAGATATTGGGCATCTGCCACGGCGGCGCGTCTTCCTCTGGACGATCTTCGAATCCAGCTGCAACAAGGACTCCCAGACCTCGGCAGCCAGAGTTGGCTGCCGTCTGGATAGCTGTTCGGAAGCGATGCGCCCCTTCCGAAAGTGCCGAAATGTGGGCAAGGAAGTCACTACTGCCAATGTGCGGTCGACAGTTGTGACAAACCGTCCAGCTTCAGCTCGTCAATGCGTTGAATCTCCAGCCACTTATATTGATCATGCCTTGGCATCTGCCTTGCTACTCAGATCAAGTAGTCCGCAAGTTGACATTTTGCCGTTCAAATCGGTGGCTTGCGCGAAGGACAAAAGGACAAGAGGTGGCCAACCATGAAAGGGACCACAGCAAGGCAGACCTGCATTGGCGGTCGTTACAGCTTCCGCACACTCCGAGCGCTTATTGTCATGCTCGTATATTTGGGCTGTCTCGTCGCGCCCTCGTTCTCCTATGGGTCTGAGTTGAGGCAAGACACTTTGGTCTACTGGAACGAGTACCTCGATGCTGCCCGTCCACAGATGGTCTCCCAAACACCCTTTCTCTGGGTCGACCAGAATCCCGAGCGCCTTCAGCGTGTCCGCGAAGGTGAGATTCTGGTCTGGTCCGGCGGGAAGGAAAACCCAAGACCGGTGGCCTCAGGTTTGATCCACGATTGGGTGGGTGCGGCCTTTTTCCCGAACGCCAATATCAAAGATGTTTTGGGGGCCGCGCGTGATTACAGCAACTACAAGGAGTTTTACAAGCCAACGGTTGTTGATTCCAAGTTGCTCAGCAGCGACGGGCACTGTGAGAAGTACTCAATGCGCGTCGTGAACAAGGAGGTCGTCGCCCAAACGGCGCTCGATATGGAGTACGAGACCTGCTACTTCAAAATCGACGACCGGCGATGGTACAGCACCACGCAGACCACGCGGGTGCGGGAGATCCGGCACCAGGGCCGCCCGGACGAGCAGGAACTCCCGCCGGATCATGGCAGCGGCTACATCTGGCGCCTTTACAGCGTTGCCAAGTTTGAGCAAAGAGACGGCGGCACCTATGTGGAAGTCGAAGCGATTGCCTTAAGTCGCGACATTCCCACTGCGCTACGCTGGGTGGTCAATCCTATCGTGCGCCGCGTCTCAAAGAACTCCATGGTTGTCTCCCTGCAACAGATGAAGGAGGCGGTCCGTTTGACCGAAGATGCGGAGCGAGTTGCTAATTTACCCGCGACTACCCACAACAGCTCGCGAGACCCTTTCGCTTCAGAGGTAGGCATCGCCAAGAGTTTTGCTCCGGCCGGGAAGCCGTAAGATCAAGCGACTGCAGCGGTGGACATCCGTCGCCTACGCTACGCTGTTCGGGGCTCCGCTGTGGCGCCGGCGCTCCAGTGAAGGCTGAGTCCAACATTTTCTCCCTCGCCAACGGCAAAGAATCCAAGAAGGTCTGTATCGGCGTCTTACCGTAGCAGTACTTGCCGGAATGGGGATTGTACTCGTCGAGCCACTCATCCCGGATCCGCCTGCCGCGTTAAGTTGTTGACTCTCCGTGCGACAGCAACTTAGGATCGGCCGGCATACCGAAGGCCATTGCCCGGTCGGCGATCCGCGCGTTGCTGATCACTTAACACTTTGGGGCATGCTTCTGCCCATTCGCCAGGGCTTTGACCAGTACATCAATCTTCGGCCGGTGCGGCTGTTGGAGGGTGTCGCCAGCCCGCTCGCGGGGAAGGCTCCCAAGGACATCGACATCGTCTGCGTTCGGGAGAACTGCGAAGGCGAATACTGCGGAGTTGGCGGCCGGGTTTACCCGGGAACTCCGCAGGAGTCGGCGGTGCAGTCGGCCGTCTTCACCTACCACGGGACGGAGCGCGTCCTGCGCTATGCCTTCGAGTACGCGCGCCGGCACGGGCGCAAGAAGGTCACTAGCGCGACCAAGTCCAACGCCATCAATTACAGCATGGTCTTCTGGGACGACGTCTTTCGCGATGTTTCCGCCAGGTATCCCGACGTCCGACACGAACCGCAGTTGATCGACTCGCTGTGCGCGCGTTTTGTCACCGCGCCCGAGAGCCTGGACGTGGTGGTGGCCTCGAACCTGTTCGGCGATATCCTCACCGACCTCGGCGCGGCCATCGCGGGCAGCATGGGACTGGCGCCCAGCGCCAACCTGAATCCCGAGGGCTGTTACCCGAGCTTGTTTCAGGCAATCCACGGTTCGGCGCCTGGCCTCGCAGGCAAAGGCATCGCCAATCCGATCGCTACCATCTGGTCCGTATCGATGATGCTGGATCACCTTGGCGAGGCCGAACTGGGCAGCGCCTTGTTGAAGGCGATCGAAAGCGTGCTTGCGGAAGGGACGATCCGCACGCCGGATCTTGGCGGAAAATCTACGACAAGACAAGTCGGGCGAGCGATCATCGGCGCCCTCCAGAAGCCGCGAAAGGCGTCTCCATAACTTCCTGTTAGAGGCGGGAATCCTGGCGCACCCTCATTGNNCTGCTATACCAGATGGGCGCAGGCCCGCTGGCGTAAGGCGTGAGCACGCCCATCAAACCCAGCGAATAAACCAGAATCAGCGTCAGCGCCTTTGCGGGAACGCCCGGCACCGACAAGACTGCCAGCAGGAAAACCGGCAGTAAGGCAGTGGCCTGCGCCGTGATACTGGCAAAAAGGTAGTGGATGATGAAGAAAGCTGCGACTGCCGCAATCATCATCGGGACCAGTGGGATCCGGGTCATGTACGCGGCTGCCTGCGTGCCGAACCAGGAGAGAAAGCCCACACTGCTGAGCCCTTCGGCCATCGCAACCAGCGTGGCGAACCAGACCAGCACACTCCAGGCTTGCTTATTGGCAAGGATGTCATTCCAGGTCACCACCTTGGCGAGCAGCATCACCGAGATTACGGCCAGCGCGACAGTGACCGGGCTAATCCAGCGGCTGCCGCCGATCCAGCCAACCAGCGCTGCAACGGCCAGCAAGCCCATGGTCACTTCACGCCTGGTGATCCGGCCCATGTGGGTGAGTTCGCCGCCGGCCCAGCTTGCGACCTCATCGCCACGCTTGATCTCCGGCGGATAAAGGACATAGGCAAGCAGCGGTGTGGCAAGGAACAGCAAAATTCCGACGGGCAGAAAACCCAAAGCCCACATGCCCCAGGAAATTTCGACGTGCGCGACCTTGCGGGCGATTTCCACCGCCAGCAGATTGGGCGCGAGCGCAGTCAGAAACATGGAACTGGTCACGCAGGTGGTGGCAAAGCCGGTCCACAGCAGGTAGCCGCCGATTTTTCGCGGGTGATCGTTGGGAAACGAACCATAGAGTGGCGGAATGTTCTTCACAATGGGATACACGGTGCCCCCACTGCGCGCCGTGTTGGACGGCATCACCGGCGCCAGACAGAGATCGGAGAGCGCGATCGCGTAACCCAGGCCAAGGGTGCGGCGGCCCAGCGCCTTGACCAGCATCAATGCGATCCGCCGGCCCAACCCGGTCACTTCATATCCCAGGGCGAACAGGTTGGCGGCAAAAATCAGCCACACCGCTTCATTGGAGAAGCCTGAGAGCGCCCATTTCGTGGCCTCGCCGGGCGTTTTGCCAACCAATAAAAGTCCCGCGGCGACCGTCACGCCGATAAAGCCGATGGCCGCGCCCGGCAGCGGTTCCGTGATCAGGGCGGCGATGACGGCGGCAAACAGCGCGAAGTAATGCCACGCCGCCGCGCTTAGGCCGGAAGGCGCAGGGACGACAACCAGTATGAGTCCCAGGGCCAGCGGCCCAATCCATTTTCGAAGCTGCTTGGAAGTGGCGGGCGGAGCGCTGACAGGTGCGACTGGCTGCGGGGGCCCGACGGCGGGTGAGGACATGGGTTGGCTCCTTTGGCTCGGAGTAATGATGCCCTGACGCGATCAGCATCGCACTAAATACAAACTGCCGGCGGTGATGAATAACCGTGTCCCAGGTGACGAGCAAGCTGGCTCCCTGCAGGGATGGTTCGTCCGTGCGGACGGCTGGACTGCATTTTCCGCCTCGCGATATTTCCAGATACTGTCTTTCCGACCAAACTAAATCGGGGCACCCTGTTACAGGATGCCCCGAAGGTTTACGTCAGTCAGGTCGATCTACCCCTGACAGCTTACTTGCAGTTCGGGAACTTCCAGGCTGAAACGTTGGTGCTCCAGCCGAAAGTGCCCGTGGCCGTGTAGTACTCGGTCGTGTAGAAGAAGGTGCAGTTGTCAACCGGATCGATCTCGACCGTGCTGTAGTCACCCCAACGATCAGCCGTATCGGTCTGTGAACCGGTGCCGTTGACAAACAGGACTTCAGGTGACAACGTGCCGAGCGGATCGGTGTACTCGCGACCGGCGACAGCGATAGAGGGATAGATGGTCGAGCTGGATTCGCTGTAACCGACCAGCACGTCATCGACATTATCGCGGCTCACCGAACCCATCCAGCGGTACTGGGTATCGCTGGGCGATCCGGCATACGTTCCCTGCTGGAATACCGTGAGGGAGGTGACAGGAACGGTCTTCAAATTTGCGTTGAATTCCATCCACCGCACACCAATCTGGCCGGTTGATGAGGAAACGTCGAAGTTGACATACCAGTGCTGCACTGGCGCCGGTATGGGAGGAGTGGCCGTGGCATTAGCAGGCGGCTTGTCTTCCCAGTAGGAGAAGCGATACATCAGGCGATCGCCGAGCGAGTCGACTTCGTCCGTGACGCCTTTCTGCGGAACGCAGTCGCCACCGTAACCACCGTTGCAGGCCGGGGTGAACGATGCGATGGAAACCAGTTGCGAGTTGCCCAGGCCGGTCATGGTCGCACTGCCGGTGGCCCAGTCGTTGATGTGCATGGAGTAAACCGACAGGTGCTGGGTGTCGACATCGCCAACGCTGCCGATGAAGAACTCGTCCTCACTGCCCGGAGGAGGCGTCGGCGAATCCCGGTCCGCCGGCAACAAGCTGTCTTCGGTCGGGTCGAGCTGGAAGCAGATCTGCTCGGCGCTGCTGTCGCCCGCCAGCATCTTGGCGCGATCGTAGCCGCACATTACCGGCCCGACAAAGCCGCTGCCGCCAGGACCGAAGTTGTTCCAGTTCTGGTAGTAGCCATCACTGTCGCCGTGGCTGGACCAGACTCCCCACTTGGGATAGTCCGGGAAGCCACTCTTGACGACATTGTACTGCCAGGCATACCAGAGATTGTCAGAGAAAGTAGAGGTCTGCGAAACGGCAACGCAAACAACAAATGGCTCGCTGAACACGTTCTGCGCCATGATCCAGCGCTGCGCGTCCCGGTCAAACTTGACGATGATGTCGCCGGCGTTGTTGTTGGCGCACTGCGTACCGGGCAGCAGGTTGGCCCAAATGGTGTTGCCTTCGGTGCTGTCCTGCCCATTCAAGGGAATAATGGCGCCCGTGCTCTTGTCGAAGTCAGCATAGGAAACGTTTACCCATTGCACAACTTCGGTGGTTCCAACTGCCAGGGTTGTATCCGGCGGAGCATCCGGAACGCTGTAGTTCGGGAAGCCCACGCCTACTCCGAGCACATTGTAGACGGGGTTGAACTCGGCGCTCGGCACGCCCGCGTGCTGCTCAACTGGATCGACGACGCGTGGAGCACGGCCTTTGGGAATGCGGTGAACCGGGTTCGCCAGGTGCAGGCCAAACGGCGGAGGAGCTTCCCCGGTCGTCACCCGCCCCGCAGCGAAGGCTGTGGCGTGGCTAAGAATTGGCTGCGGCGATTTGTCGGCCGCAAGCAGCGGCATGCCACACAATAAAACGGCGCACAAAGCGATGCCAGATGCGCCCAGCATTTTACTTCTTGTCATTGTTACCATTCTCCTTTTTCTCCACATCGTCTTCGCGGCAGAACGCTGTGAGCGCCTGCAACGGAGGCGTGTCGCGACAGCAGGTTTTGTTGATGGAGCGCAGTCTTCGAGCGTGTTGAGGCGGACTGCATAAATTCTTATTGATCAACCTTTGAAGCAGTGCCCTAGGCGGGTATTTGAACTATTACATACGATAGTAACGGCGTGCAACTATTAATTGCGTAGTACACGGGCTAACGAGTTCGATTTTGAAAATGCGCTGGCACCAACGTCCCATTTTCCCTCGCCTTATGACGGAATTTGACCATAAATTGCTTTTCCGGCCAGATCAGAGCTGTTTTCGATGAGCGCGTTTCGCCGGAGGCGCTGATGGACACGATCGTTCTTAGAGCTTGCAGCCCCGTCTTTAAGTCTGAAGTCTGATCGCGACAAAACAAAAAACGGCGCGCCGGCATCGCCTTTGATTGACAAATCCACTGAGGGAACCTTAGCCTGAACGCACGAGGAATTATCTTGATTATGACGTCAACGAGAAGGCAGAGTCAGCAACTCCTGCTCGGCCCGCTCGAAATGCAAGTAATGAATGTCGTCTGGTCCGTCGCGCCGTGCAGTGTGCGCGACGTGGTGGAGAGACTGAACTGCAAACTGGCCTACACAACCGTGATGACCACGCTCGACCGGTTGTTCAAGAAGGGCCTGCTGGAGCGGGAGAAATCCGAACGCGCATTTCTGTATTCTCCGCTGCTGTCCAGCCAGGATTGGGAGCGGCGGCGCGCGGGAGATTTGGTGGCTGGTTTTCTTTCCGGCCCGGATTCGCGCGATCTCTTGCTCTCCTCACTGGTCGATGCCGTTGGCCAGCATGACGCCATGCTGCTGGACGAACTGGAAGAGAAGATCCGCAGGAAGCGGCGCGAGCTTTCCAGGATGCCCAAACCATGAACCTTCCCTACACCGTGCGATTGCTGTGCCTTTGCGGTGCATCATTTTTCATGGTCCACACGGCGCTTGCCATGGCTGCGCGCCTGAGCGCAGGCACGGCTACGCGAGTTGCCGAGCATATGAAGCCGAGGTCCGCGGCACGCTTGTTGTTCGCGATCCGCATCTCGCCGCTGGTGTTGAGTTTGTTTGCGGTCCTGGCCTTCTGTGTTCCCAGCTACCTATGGCTTGAGCCGGAAGTGACCGGTGAACGGGTTGGTTTGGTGTGCATGCTGATCGCCTTGCTGGGCGTTGCCGTCTGGGTTCCTGCGCTGGTGCGGGTCATCGGCGCGCTTCGTGGCACGGCTCGTTACTTGCACCGCTGTGAGCGTCTCGGACGAAAAATCACCGTGCCAGGAGAATCGTCGCCCGCCCTCCTGCTGGCCGATAAAGCTCCCGTGCTGGCCGTCGCAGGCGTGTTCCGTCCGCAGCTGCTGATTTCCCGGCGCGTCATGCGCGGTCTCTCCGCCGAACAAAGAGAGGCTGCTTTGCGTCATGAGCGTGCGCACTGCGCGGCTGGCGACAACTTCAAGCGCTTCATGATCCTGCTGGCGCCCGATGCGTTGCCCTTCGTCCGCACCTTCCGCAACCTGGAAGGGGCGTGGTCGAAATTCACCGAATGGGCCGCAGACGATCAGGCGACTGAGGGCGATCCGCAGCGCGCGCTGTCGCTGGCAGCAGCCTTGGTTCGCGTGGCGAAGATGGGCTCCAAGCCGCAGCTTGGCTATCTCTCCTGCTCGCTGGTGGGCGGTGACCAGCAACTCTCAGAGCGCGTCGAGCGGCTTCTGCGTCCGCAAACGAAACCGGGCAAGCCGGTTCGGGAACTCGTTCCTCTGCTTACCAGCGCGGGAGCGCTGACGGCATTGGCGATCGCGGTAATGACGCTCTGGCCTGGCAGTCTGTCTGTCGTCCATCAGGCTCTGGAGCAGTTGGTCCACTAAGAAATCCCTCAACGGTTTTCAAAACACAGATAGCGATGTACGAGCTCTGGCAGCGACGCCACTGAGACCTGCGCTAGCATCCTCGCTCGCTCTGCATCAGCCGAGATGGTCTCCACATCGCCGGTAATGAACGCTGTCCTCATGCCGAGCCGCAGCCCAGCTTCAATGTCGCGCAGGGAATCTCCCGCCATGAGGCTGTTTTCAGGCCGGGCCCGAGGGAAGTCGAGGAACGCCTGTTCGAACAGCCCGGTCAGCGGCTTGCGGCAATTACATTGCCCCTCGTCATGCGGGCAGAAATAGATGCCGTCCAGATGGCCGCCGCGGGCCGCCAGACGTTCCCGCAACTTGGCGTGCATTCGCGCCAGATCGTCTTGCGAATACAGACCCAGCGCGATGCCCCGCTGATTAGTGACTACGATCACCCTGCGTCCCGAACGGTTCAGCGCCGCGACTGCATCCTCAACGCCCGGCAGCATTTCGAGTTCTTCCGCGCAGGTGACGAACCGCCCCTCCGGAGGCTGGCGGTTCAGCACGCCGTCCCGATCTAGGAAAACAAACTCGATATCCGAAAATTCAATGGCTCGGCTTTTGCCCATCGCATTTATAATTGCGCAACAAGCTTCTCCACAGGTTCTGGGAAGATCCTCACATTCCTCGTAAGGCGAGGGGCGAATGCCATCTTCTCTGAATCTGGCCGGCGTCTTCAGTGACGCTCTCTGCGAACACATCACCATTATCCGCCGACTTGAAGCTCAACAGGACTCTTTCGAGCGCGCGGCCACCCTTATCACCGATGCGTTAGTCCGCGGTAACAAAGTACTCTGGTGCGGTAACGGCGGCAGCGCCGCGGATTCCCAACACCTCGCTGCCGAACTGGTGGGACGCTTCCGTCGTCGCCGTAGCGGGCTGCCCTCCATAGCTCTGACCACCGACACCTCCATCCTGACTGCTGTCGCCAACGACTTCGGATATGACGAAGTATTCAGCCGGCAGGTCTCGGCGCTGTGCCAGCCAGACGATGTCGTCGTCGGCATCTCCACCTCCGGAAACAGCAAGAACGTTTGTGCCGCCTTGCAGCGGGCCCGCCAGCTCAAAGGGGTGACTGTGGCGATGACGGGGCGGAACGGCGGGCGCCTGGCCACGCTGGCCGACGTTTGCATTCGCGTGCCGTCAACCGATCCGGCACGAATACAGGAGGCTCATATCCTCTTCGGGCACATGCTGTGCGAGTGGATCGAACTGGCTACATGCATCCGCGAAGCGGTCGCGGGAGGCGGAGGCGCCTATGATCCCGGAGCTGCGTGACATCGTGCCGCTGGTCGAGTCGGGCTGGCGCCGCGTTCCGGTTCTCGTAGTCGGCGATGTCATGCTCGACCAATACGTCTGGGGCGAGGTGGACCGCATCTCGCCCGAGGCGCCGGTGCCGGTGCTCCGGGCTACGCTTCGCGACGAGAAGCCGGGGGGCGCAGCCAATGTGGCGATGAACCTGGCCGGGCTTGGTGCGTGTGTGACGCTTGTGGGTTTCGGCGGCGGCGACCGCGAGCAGGAAACTTTGGAATTGCTCCTGGCTGACGCGGGAATCGAGCCATTGCTGACGGCTGTCCCGAACACGCCGACAACTACCAAGCTGCGAATCCTCTCAGGTCATCAGCAGATGATGCGACTCGACTCGGAAGCGGCCCCGGTTTTCTCCGAAGCCGACTACCGGAGATTGCTGGAGCGTGCCTTTGCGGCATTGCCAGGCGCTGCGGTCGTAGTGCTATCGGATTACGCAAAGGGTGTGTTGAGCGAAGCTGTTTGCCAGGCGGTGATTTGCGAGGCGCGCAAGCGCGGGGTGCCTGTTCTCGTCGATCCAAAGAGCCAGAGCTTTGCCCGATATCGCGGCGCGAACGCAATCTGCCCCAATCTGAAAGAGCTGGCGGCAGCGACGGGTGAAGTGGCAGCCAATCTGGATCAGCTCTTGAGCGCAGGCCAGGCTCTCTTACCTTCACTCGAACTGGAGTTCATCGCCGTGACGCTCGGGGAGAAGGGAATTGCCGTATTACAGAGGACTTCGCGGCTTCATGCGCCCGCCGTGGTACGCCAGGTGTACGACGTTTCCGGGGCAGGCGATACGGTGATTGCCGTCTTGGCGCTCGCCGTGGCCTGCGGCCTGCCTATCGACACCGCAGCGCAAGCCGCCAATGTCGCCGCCGGAATCGTAGTCGGCAAGGTTGGCACGGTGCCGATTCAGCGCGAGGAGCTTCTCGGCGCGTTGGCGGAAGAAATCTCGCTCCGCATGGACGAGAAGGTATTGCACCTGGACCGGCTGCTGGCGCGGGTGACGACGTGGAGGTCGGCGGGGCAGCGCGTGGTGTTCACCAATGGCTGCTTCGACATCCTGCACATCGGTCACATCCGATTGCTGGAGGAGGCGCGGCGCAAAGGCGATCGGCTGATCGTCGGCCTCAATAGCGATGACTCGGTGCGGCGGCTCAAGGGGCCGTTGCGGCCCATCGTCGGCGAGAGTGAGAGGGCGCAAGTGCTCGCGGCGCTCAGCGCGGTTGACGCGGTTGTCGTGTTCCACGAGGACAATCCGCTGCGCTTGATCGAGGCCATCCGTCCGGACGTTCTGGTTAAGGGTGGTGACTACACCGAAGACTCGATCGTCGGCGCTAGCGAGGTGCGTGCCTGGGGAGGCCGGGTCGAGCTGATTCCACTGGCCGGCGGCATCAGCACCACGCGGCTCATCGCGAAGTCGGTAGCCAGTGCGCAGTCCAATCTCAAGTCGAAGGCCCTTTCGGCATGAGACGCCGACTGCCGCCGCCGCTCTTCTTCTCCGTGCGTCTGCCCACCTTGCTGGCAATGTTTTGGCGCTCACACGTTGGCAGCCGGCCGATTGCCGGGGTCTCGCAAAAAGAACCTCGGGCGTTCATCGTCTTCCGGCTCGATTCGCTGGGCGATGTCGTAATGACGACCCCGCTCTTTCGCGCGCTGAAGAAGGCCCATCCCGGATCACGCTGCACCGTGGTCGTGCAGGAGTGCTATAAACCGCTCCTCGTGACCAACCCGCACATCGACGAAATCCTGACGCTGCCGAAGGTCAGACCCGTATGGCTACCACAGGGCGTGAGAAGGCTGCTTTCGGCCACTGTGCTTTATTGGACGCGATTGCGCAAACGGCACTTCGACTTCGCGGTTTCGCCGCGCTGGGATGTGGACACGCACTTGGCAACATTTCTCTGCGTCCTGACACACGCCGCAAGCCGCGTTGGTTACAGCGAAAAGGCATCTCTGGCGAAACAGCAGATCAATCGCGGATTTGATGCCGCCTACAACGTATGTCTGCCGGCGGGTCCCGTGCGACACGAAATTCTGCGTAACCTGTCGGTAGCCGGCGCGGTTGGCGCAACCATCGCCGACGCAACACTCGAGGTACAGCTGACCGAACGAGACCGAAGGAGCGCGGCGGAGCTCCTGGCAAAGGTGCCGGCTTCGACTAAGTTGGTGGCGATCGGAATTGGCGCTGCCAGTCGAAGCCGGCGATGGCCGCTGGGATGCTACGCCGATGTCATGAACGACCTGGCAAAGGGATGTTCCGTTCAGCCCGCGATCGTGTGTTCCGCCGCAGAACTGGGCCGGGCTTTGAAACTTGCCAGCCTCCTGCAAAGAAGGCCGATCATTCTCGCCGGGGCGCGGCTCCGCGAAGTATGCGCCGTGCTGGAACGGTGCGATCTCTTCCTCGGAAACGATAGCGGCTGCGCACATCTTGCTGCCGCGATGGATTGCAAAGTCATCGTGATCTCACGCCATCCGCGCGACGGCGACCCCAACCATTGCAACAGTCCGCTGCGCTTCGCTCCGCATTGCGCTCATGTTCGTGTCCTGCAGCCCGCGACCGCTCTTGACCGCTGCGGGGAGGCGTGTCGTTCGGACCAGCCGCATTGCATCACCAAAGTTTCTGTAGATGAGGTTGTCGCTGCGGCACGGCTGATGCTGAAAGAAACGCCAGCGGTTGTCGTCCCGCCGCTGTCGAAGGCCTTGCCGGACAAGGCACAGCGATTGCTGCACGCTCATTCGGCGGAAGCCATTCGCCGCGCGGTCGAAACGCTTCGTGCCGCGGCTGACCGGCCGCCCGCGCTGCTCTGATCTGGATTCATGCCGTGAAGCTCTACTTGCCATCATCGCGCTATGGCCGGATCCTCCAGGCAGTTTGTTCCGGCACTGCCGCACGATTACTGACCAATGGACTCACGCTGGTCTCGTTGCCGCTTGCTGTGCGCTATCTGGGAGCCGAACGCTATGGCGTTTGGGCCACCATCACCACGACCGCCGTGTGGATCAACCTGCTTGACCTCGGCATCGCCAACACGCTGACGAACAAGATCTCAGAGGCGTATGCGCTGGGTGACAAGACGGCAGCCGCCCGCTACTTCACCGATGCGCTCGTCCTTACTGGCGGAGTCGCCGCTGGAGTTGGGGTGGTTTTGGCATTCGCCTTTCCCAGCATCAACTGGGCGCGATTGTTCAATGTGAGTGCGAATGTAAGCGCGTCAGAAGTGGAATACACGGCGGCCGCCGCCGCGGGCCTCATATTGTTGTCACTGCCATGTGGCTTGACGAGCAAGCTGCTCGCGGGGTATCAGGAACTGTATCGCAACAACTACGCCACATGTGCGGGCGCTCTAGCCGGCGTGTGCGGACTTGCGCTCGGCATCGCACTGCACGTTTCCATGCCGGTGCTGTTTGTCATGTCCGCCGGATGCCTTACGTTTGCCAGCCTTGCCACTCTGATCCTGTTTGTCGCGTGGCAGAAGCCGTGGCTGCTTCCGCGGGCTTCACTGGTTGATCGCTCGTCCATCATGGAACTTCTGGATTCGGGTTGGTCCTTCTTCCTGATCCAGGTCGCGGCAGTCGTTGTCTTCAGCTCCGACAACTTGATTGTGAGCCATTACCTTGGTGCGTCGCAGGTAACGCCCTACAGCGTGACCTGGCGAGTTGTCGGCTTCGCGGCCGTCCTGCAATCGCTGATCTTTCCCGCCTTGTGGCCGGCTTACGCCGAAGCCTATGCCAAGCGCGACTACGGTTGGATTCGGCGGACCTTCCTCATGACGATGAAGGGCACAATGGCGCTGAACCTGTCGTGTGTGGCAATGCTGATGCTCTTCGGACGGAGTTTGATACGGGTTTGGGCTGGCCCATCCGCGGTGCCGAGTACCTATCTACTGCTTGCCATGGGAACCTGGTCGATCGTAAATGGATTCATGAGCGTCGAGTCCTGCCTGCTGGCAGCGTTGAACCGCACGCGCGAACAGGCCGTTTTGTCGATGATCGCGGCCGCCATGAACATTGCGTTGTCACTGGCTTTGGTTCGCCACATCGGAGCGCTGGGAGTCATTGGAGGAACAATACTTTCCTATCTCATCGTGCTGGTAGTTCCGCAGACGCTCATTGTGCGAAGTGTGTGGAGGCGGGAATTAGCGGCAGGACGGCCGCTTTTCGCCCTTCGCTCTTCTCGGGCCGCTGGCTAGTTGCTAGTTGCTAATTGCTTCTTCACGCCAGAAACGGATTGCTCTCCCGCTCATTGCCGATGGTCGTTAGCGGCCCGTGGCCCGGAACCACGATGGTCTCATCCGGCAGAGCCAACACCGGTCCATGCAGTGAGCGCATAATTTTTTCGTATGAGCCGCCGGGCAAGTCGGTGCGGCCGATCGAGCCGGCGAACAACGTATCGCCCGCGATCAATTTCTTCTCCGGCGCAAAGTACAGGCAGACGCTGCCTTCGGTGTGGCCGGGAGTATGCAGAACATCGGCAACCAGGCTACCGGCGCGGACTTGATCGCCCGTGCCCAGGCTGGCGTCGATCGTCACTTTCTCCGGCGCGCGCATTCCGATCCATGCCGCCTGCACGTCCAGCATCTTCAGCAGAGCGTAGTCGTTCTCGTTCAGCAGGATTGGCGCGCCGGTCAGCCGTTTCAGCTTCATCGCTCCGCCCACATGATCGATGTGGGCGTGGGTCACGACAATCTGCTTCACCGTCAGGCCGTGGCGCTGCACGATGGCCATCACGTCTTCGATGTCGTCTCCGGGGTCGATGACGATAGCTTCCTTGGTCTGCTCATCGCCCACTACCGAGCAGTTGCACTGCAGCGGCCCGACAGGAAAAATCTCGTGAATCATGGTTCCAAGCTATCACGAAGCGTTGGGTCGGTTCGCGGTGATACTGCCCAGGAAGCGGGAGGGCTGAGGTTGGGATTATGGCCGATGCCGAAGTGCACGTTGAGACTGCTCTTTTGTGATCCGTTTCGCTGTGTCCTATCGATCGGCGCTTCCTCTTGCGTTGTCATCCCCGACGGCGCGGCTTTATAGCCTGAGGAAAAGACACTCTAGCTGCCATACGATTTTGAAACACCCCTCAACGAAAACGGTTCTCCGTGCCTGCCAGCAGGCGCCGGATGTTGTCCTTGTGCCTCACGATGATCAGCAGAGACGAGGCGGCGATCAGCAACAGGATCGGCGCGCTGGTGCGTTCCGCCGGGCTTAGCCACCATACGCACAACGGAAATGCCGCACCGGCAACCATGCTGCCGAGCGAAACGTAGCGCGTCAGCGCGACGACCAGAACAAACAGCACCAGCGCTACCAGCATAGCTCGCGGCGCCAAAGCGATGAACGAGCCAGCCGCAGTTGCCACTCCCTTGCCGCCTTTGAAGCCCAGCCACACGGGGAACATGTGACCGAGAATTGCGATGAACGCCGCCAGCGCCGCCAGCAAGAAGATCGTATGGCTGCTCGTTATGACTGTAGGGCGATCGTAAACGCTGGTGGAAACCGACCCTCCGAGGTGTTGCCTGCTGGCAATCCAGAAAACAAAGGCAACCGCTGCGTAACCCTTCAGCGCATCGAGCAGAAGTGTCGCAATCGCCAATCCCTTCGATCCGGTGCGCGCGACGTTGGTGGCCCCGATATTGCCGCTGCCGGTCTTGCGCACGTCTTCTTTGCGAAAGATTCGCACCAGTAAATAGCCGAATGGAATCGATCCCAGCAGGTAAGCGACGACGACGATGATGAGGACGAGTTCGATCAAGGCACAATTAGTACTTGCAGGTGAATTCTTTAATCTTTTCGCTGCCGATTTCACGCACTGCAATCCTGAGCTGATATGGCTTATGCAGGCGCGCGGGATAAATATTCTTCCCCGCATGGCTGTAAACACCAGTATCGCATTGGAAGCTGATGTTCTCGGGTGGCTTGGTTGGGTCGTCCTTCGACGTCAGCACGCCCGCCCCCATAGTAGTTGTTGCTCCCTTGTGGGTGCGGCGGGACGTGCTCGTGACCGTCAGCACAAGGGGATATTTGCTCGCCTGCGATTCGCTTTGCGCCGTCGGGCTGCTTTCAGAAGCAGTCCGGGCAAGGTTCCCCGCGTTCGCAGCCAACGCCAGAATCAGGACGCCGCACACAATCGCGACCCGGAGGGCTGGTAAACCCGCGCGGCGTGCCATCGTTTGCCTCCTGCACTTCAAACTGGAAGTCCGGGTTCACTCAGCGCGTATCGTGCCATCTTCGTGTACTGCGCGCCCTTCGGGGACAGCTTGCTCTCGTAGAGACAGAACACGCGCGCCGTCATTGTACCGAACTCGAGGGGCGCGAGACTCTCCAGCTTAGCGCGCACCGCGAGTAGTCCAGGCGCAGAGTGTTCTCCACAGACCGGCTTGGGACGGCCACTGCCGGCACGGGCCAGCGTCAGGTGGGGCTTGTAAGGACCTGCGTCGCGTTCGAATCCCAGCGGCTTCAGCGCCGCGCTCACGGAGTTTGCCAGCTCCTGCAATCGCGCGTCCGAAGCGATCCCTACCCAGAACACGCGCGGCGATTTTGCCCCCGGGAAAAAACCCGTACCGCGAAACGCCAACGGGACCGCTGCGCCTTTGACCTGCTGCAACGCGCTGCGAATCCCCTCCAGTTTTTCCGTCTCACCCAAAAACTGAAGCGTCACGTGAAACGTCTCCGGCCCCACCCAGCGCACATCGGGAGCAAGTGCCCGCATCTGGTTACGAAACTCGCCAATGCGCCGCCGAATCTCCGAATCGATATCCAGCGCTACGAACAGTCGCATGACAGTCACTGGCTAATCGCTAGTTGCTAATTGCTAGTTGCTTCCTCTCACATCAACATCCGCCGCACCAGGTCGAGTGCCAGCTGGCTGGTCCATCGCCGCACCCGCTCACGGTCGCCGAAAAAGCGGCGTTGCACGACCTCGTGTTTGTGACCGTTGGTGACCGCGACGTAAACCAGCCCGACCGGCTTCTCTTCCGTGCCGCCGCCGGGACCGGCGATTCCCGTCACGCCGACGCCGATATCGGCGCGCCCATCGCCAGCGGCAGCCATCCGTCCGACGGCATGATCGTGCTCCCGTGCTCCATGGGCACGCTCGCGGCCATCGCGCACGGCCTGGCCAACTCGCTCATCGCCCGCGCCGCCGACGT